>NZ_JAHHPO010000002.1 GCF_024606365.1 Endozoicomonas sp. ONNA2 | reverse complement strand
CTTATGACCAATGACTTATGGCGCCCATCGGCTTCAATGATGGCGCTCAAAAAACGAGCCCGATTGCTGCGCGAGGTCCGGGCTTATTTTGATGCACGGGGGGTCATGGAGGTGGAAACCCCGATACTGTCCAGCAGCGCCACTGTGGATGTTTACATAGACAGCTTTGCCACAGAATTCAGCCCCATTGGTCATGGCAAATCACAGCTTTGTTACCTGCACACCTCGCCAGAGTTTGCCATGAAGCGTTTGCTGGCAGCAGGCAGTGGAGATATTTACTCTCTGGGGCGAGTCTTCAGAAATGGCGAAGCCGGAGGGCGTCATAATCCGGAATTCACTATGCTGGAATGGTACCGCATGGGTATGAATGACCAGCGGTTGATGGATGATGTTGCCGATTTGCTGAGCAGTGTCTGCCACTTCCGGGAGGCCAGGCGTTGCAGCTATGGAGAGCTGTTTGAACAGTACCTGGGAGTCAACCCCTATAACGCCACTGATGAAGTGCTGGGCCAACTGGTCAGTAAAAAAGTGGATGCCAAACTTCAGGGGCTTGAAAGGAGTGACTGCCTGGATCTTCTGTTCTCAAAATTTGTTGAGCCAAACCTTGGGTCCGGCGATTCAGAAGTACTGGAAGGCTACTTTGTTTATGACTATCCTGCCGCAATGTCAGCATTGGCCAGATTAGCCACCAGCCGGAATGGGCATCCGGTAGCTGCACGCTTTGAGCTGTTTGTTAACGGGGTGGAGCTGGCCAATGGCTATCATGAGCTTCTGGATGCACAGGAGCAGAAGAAGCGCTTCGAAAAAGAACAGCAAAAGCGTCAGGAGCGCGGCTATGACATCTATCCCTACAATAAGCACATGTTAGCGGCACTGACTCATGGCATGCCCGACTGTGCGGGGGTAGCGATGGGTATTGATCGCCTGCTTATGCTAATGCTGGGTACGGATAATATAAATAATGTACTAACGTTTGATTTTGACAGGGCCTAGGAGGCTGTCCGAGAATAGCGCCCGACTGCATGACTGCATGGATGCAGGAGCTAGAGCAACGCAGGAGCAGTTGCCGCGTAGG
>NZ_JAHHPO010000012.1 GCF_024606365.1 Endozoicomonas sp. ONNA2 | reverse complement strand
GCGCCTTGCATAGTAACTGTCCACTTAGCCAGAAATATACGATTCCATTTGGCCAGCTACTTATAGAGCCGCTCACAAAAAACGATGGTGAATACTAACGGTGGTGGCTTAAACAAATGCCCATGACGCGTGAAAATATGTTGCGCCACCCTCAGGGAAGAAAAATGGTTAAGCAAAATATTTTTTACGGCAAAGTTCTTGGCAACAACATGCAGGGGGTTTTGATCACCAGTGCGCTATGGCTGCAGGATAATCACAAGAACACCTCTTTTCCAACGTATTAGTTTTTTAAAATAGGGGACTACTATGAACCCGCATCGTCCAGGTATAGTGCTGATCCTGGTACTACTGGTGTTTCCACAATTCAGCGAAACGGTTTATGCCCCGGTGTTACCCCAAGTCTCGGAGGCATTTTCAGTATCCAGTAATCTGGCCCAGTTAACGATGAGTCTCTATTTTGCCGGCTTTGCCGCAGGGGTCCTTTGTTGGGGGTATCTGGCCGATCGAATCGGCAGGCGAAAATCCATGATCGCAGGTCTTGTCATCTATGGTTTGTCCGCTCTTGCTGCGGTTTTTGTGCAGAGCTTTTGGGCATTTCTGATCGCTCGGGTGGCACTGGCCTTTGGTGCCAGCGCGGGATCAGTGGTGATCCAGACCGTGATTCGTGATTGTTATGACGGTGAAGGGATTGTGCGGGTCTTCTCTCTGGTTGGCGTAGCCATGTCATTATCTCCCACACTTGGTCCTGTGCTGGGCGGTATTCTGGCACAGGGCAGTGGCTTGCAAGGTGTGCTTTATGCCCTGGTCAATCTGGCCGTCCTGCTGTTGCTATGGACTCTGATCAAGCTGCCTGAAACTCAGAAAGTTCAGCCTTGCCACGATCATCAACGCCTCTCAATGGTTTCTCTGGCCAGCAAGATGATTGGTGATCGTCGTATTATCTGTTCGGTCCTGCTGGTGGCCGGCATGAATATTTTGTTGTTTGGCTACTACACACTGGGTCCATTTGTTGTGGCAAACATGGGTTTTTCTGAACAGGTATTCGGGTTTTCAGGACTGTTGATGGCCCTGGGAACCGCTGTTGGCGCGTTACTGAACCGTTCATTGATCAGGCGAGTGAGTTTGGCAAAGCTGATCCAATGGGGATGCATCCTGGCGCTGGGCGGTAGCCTGTTACAAGGGCTCGTCAGCTTAATTACTGTTGAGTCTCAACCGGTTCACCTTGTAGCGTTATTACTGCCGATGGTTCTTATTGTGACGGGGTTTGGACTGACAATACCGAATGTTTTGGGGACTGCTCTGGTGGACTATAAACCACAATTGGGTACGGCAGGGGCACTGTTGGGCCTATTCTATTATCTGGTGATTATGGCTGGGCTGGCTGCCTTGAGTACCTGGTACGTGGATACACTCTGGTATATGCCCATGAACTTTGCCGTCATCAGTGCTTTGTTAGTGCTGGTTGCCAAACTCAGGCCACACACGGTTTGAATGGCAATGCGTCAGAGGAAAGCAATATTTTGATGAATGAGCAAGAGCCTGAATTCTGGCAGGTAAAATCGTTAACCGAAATGACGTCTGAAGAGTGGGAATCGCTCTGTGATGGTTGCGGTCGCTGCTGTCTCAATAAGGTCATCGATGCGGATACTGACGAGATCTACACGACGACGATAGCATGTCGGCTGCTGGATCTGAAAACCTGCCGCTGCAGACACTATAAACACCGTCGCAAATATGTGACCGACTGTATCAAGTTTACGCCGAAAACCCTCCATGAGCATCTGCCATGGTTGCCGAACAGCTGCGCCTATCGTTTGCTCTATCACGGCTATGACCTGCCACAATGGCATCCTCTGAAAACCGGAAGATCGGACTCTGTCCATGAAGCCGGTTTCTCCATCAAGAACAAGGGCATCATTTCGGAAGACGATGTTCCGGACCCTTCGGACTGGTTTGATTATATTATCCGGGCGAAATAAGTGCTTTCAGACTACTGCTGCAATGATTTAATAGTGTGCATGGCACCAGCGAGGACGAAGTCGGCGTCACAGCCAGCGGTGACCAGGCTGAATCCTTTTTTGCGCATACGATCAGCGAACTTTGGCCCCATGCAGTGAATAGCAGCAGGCACCTTATGCTTTTGGCTACGGGCAAGGATATGTTCGATAGCCTCCATAACGGGTGGCTCATAGTGGTCAGGCTGAGGCTGACAGCCCAGGGCGTAGGATAGGTCAAATGGACCGATATAGACGGCGCCCAGTCCTTCAGTACTGAGGATATCATCCAGGTTATCAAGAGCCAGACGAGTCTCGATCATGACTATGGGCAGAATGGTCTCTTCTGCTTTTTCCGGGTAATCACTGCCTGCATAGATCATTGCCCGGCTTGGACCAAAGCTGCGATTGCCTTTGGCTGGGTAACGGCAGGTAGCGACAAATTCCCGGGTCTGCCCTGCGGTCTCAATCATTGGGCAGATGACGCCATAAGCACCGGCATCCAGCATTTTCATAATGATGCCCGGGTTAAGCCAGGGAACCCTGACCAACGGCGTTACGGGGGTGGTGGATATGGCCTGCAGCATGGCCAGGGCCGACTCGAAGCCAATCATGCCGTGCTGCATATCAATGGTTATGGCGTCAAAACCCTGATGGGCAATCAGCTCCGCTGTCATTGGGGAGGGGTGGATCAGCCAGCAATTGATGGCGGTCTTGTTTTGCTGGAAAAGGCTCAGTACTTGATTCTTTCTCATTGTTGATCATTGTTTAATTGCGGTAGTCAAAAAAGTATAGGTAATTCCGGTGGATATGCCCCTGGCACCTGCCGATGGGATCCGGATACCTGGCGATCTACAACGGATGTGCTGTTTTACGGGCTTTAATGGTGATCATGCCGGTCAATACGGCTGTATCCAGGGCGTTGGCCGCTCAATAGCCAGTGATAATCCGAAGGACTATGCCCTCTTGCACCTGTATTAGCGTTCAGGTGGACAGAGTATCCCGCTGCGATCATCCATGGCAGACCTTTTTGGCAACGCCAATAAGTAGCTGGCCATATGGAATCGAATATTTCTGGCTACTTGGGCAGGTACT
>NZ_JAHHPO010000152.1 GCF_024606365.1 Endozoicomonas sp. ONNA2 | reverse complement strand
GGAGCTGTCCTGAAATAACTTCGACATTGCTACTCTACAGCCGCTGCCCGCATCCCGAAAAGCTGGAATCACTTGTGCTTTTGCGGGCAGTGGGCGACGATAATTTTTTGACAGTACATCTTGCATCACCGGGGGCCTGGCCACTACTGACCACCTCTTGCCCCGGACTGGCTTTTAGACCAATTTATCGCAACCGCACGACTGCATGGATGCAGTGGCCAGAGCAACGCAGGAGCAGTTGCCGCGCAGGGCCGTCTATTCCCGGACAGCCTCCCGGGGAGTGTCAGTCAGACCAGGGTAATCCATCCTCCAATGAGTCGTAACCATCAGGGGGCACTGCTGTTAACCGCACTGGCAATCCTGCTGCCGGTGGTGGTGGTTGTGTCCATTGGCGTTGGCGCTGTGCCCGTTTCCGCAGGCGATATTCTGACCATATTGTTTGGTTTATCGGATAGCACCATCAACAGCCAGTCAGCGCTGATTATTGAGTCTATCCGGTTACCCAGAACACTGCTGGGCCTGATTGTCGGTGGCTCACTGGCCGTGGCCGGTGCATCCATGCAGGGCCTGTTCCGAAACCCACTGGCGGACCCGAGTATTATCGGTGTTTCCAGCGGTGCTGCCCTGGGTGCGGGAATGGCTATTGTTCTGGGTGGTCTGCTGTTTGCTGGCGCTCCATCCCTGATACAAAGCTACAGCGTTTCCTTTCTGGCCTTCGCTGGCGGGGTGCTGTCCGCCTGGCTGGTGTATCAAGTCGGTACCACCAACAACGGCACCTCGGTGGCCACTATGCTGCTGGCCGGCGTGGCGATCAATGCCCTGGCCGGTGCGGGTATGGGGATGTTGAACTACGTAGCGGATGACACCATGCTGCGTAGCCTGACCTTTTGGCAAATGGGCAGCCTGGGGGGAGCCACCCGGGATCTGGTGATGATCTGTGCCACGGTATTAATCCCGGTTGTCCTGATTCTTGGTCGTTACGGTCTGGTGCTTAACGCGCTGCTACTGGGCGAGTCGGAAGCTCGCCACCTGGGCATTAATGTCCAGAAGGTCAAGCTGACACTGATTTCCCTGACTGCCCTGGCTGTGGGTGTTGCCGTTTCCGTCAGTGGTTTTATCGGCTTTGTGGGGCTGGTGGTTCCCTATCTGATTCGCCTGGCCGTTGGTCCGGACCATCGTATTCTGTTGCCAGCCTCCGCCCTGCTCGGCGGTATCCTGTTACTGGTTGCGGATATGATTTCCCGGACCATCGTCGCCCCTGCAGAACTTCCTGTCGGTATTGTCACTGCCTTGATGGGTGCCCCTTTCTTCCTGTCACTGTTGTGGCAGCAGCGTAAAAGGATGGTCTGAAATGGCCCATGGCAAGGAAAGTGCAGCGCCGGACACGCTGGAAGTCCGGGGTGTATCGGTGCAGATTGGCGACAGACACCTGCTGCAGGATATTCATCTGACCCTGAAGCCCACAGAAGTGGTGTCGATACTTGGCCCAAACGGTGCCGGTAAAAGTACCCTGATGAATGTCATCAGTGGCCAGAGTAAGCCATCCACAGGCCAGGTATGGCTTAATGGTCGCAATGACTGGCCATTGAACCATCAGGCACTGATGCTCGGTGTTTTGCCTCAGTCATCCTCTTTGAGTTTTCCCTTTACGGCGGAAGAAGTGGTCCTGCCTGGTCGAATTCCCTGTGCCAGTCATCATGAAGAAAATCTGATGATTACCCGGGAAGCTCTCAGGAAAGTTGATGGCTTAGGAATTGTCTGTAAATAACTTCCGCATATTCAGATGCTCCACCGCAATCA
>NZ_JAHHPO010000151.1 GCF_024606365.1 Endozoicomonas sp. ONNA2 | reverse complement strand
GCGCGCCTGCTTTGGGAGCAGGATGTCGGGAGTTCGAATCTCTCTACCCCGACCACTATTCCCCCACTTCTCCGTAACAACTTCTTTAATTCATTTCCCATTGACAGATTATTCTGCATGTCTAGAATGGCATTGACTTCGGCGTGTAGCGCAGCCTGGTAGCGCATTTCGTTCGGGACGAAAGGGTCGGAGGTTCGAATCCTCTCACGCCGACCAAGGAAATCAAGGGTTTACGAGAATTACATATAAATAATTATTGATATGATGCCCTTTTGAGAACACGAATGAGAACACCGAGGCAATTTTAAGCAACAGCTGAAGCCTATCTTGAACCTTTGATTTTGGGTGCTTTTCGGATGTAAATCTTCCTGCCTGTTTCGGTCCTGTGGCCTGAATATTGGCCTTCATGATCGGACACACCTTTGGCCTTCATATCGTGAAAAGTAAACCGTTCCTCCAGTGTAATTTTTCCCGCTGCCAATCGTCTTCGCATACAGTCTTTGAACCTGAATTCAGCAGTCAAATCCTCAGCTAAACTGTAACCCTCAGCAGTACAGAGGGTTGCAAGATGGTTTTACCCCAAAAACCCGCTCACCCAAAGGGTGAGCTGTCCGAGTTCGAAAAAGACCCATTATCCGTCAAACTGGAAGTCGATACCTTCGAAGGAAAAGTGCATGTTGAGTGGGAACCCGGTGCATCAGTCACACCAATGGGACAACTCGCTTTTTTATTCATTTTTTAAAAACCGGGCACCGCTTTGAGCCCTGGGTCAAAGACTGTCCGCTCATCTACAAGAGTAATAACGCGTCCGGAAAGCTCAACGTTCCTGGTTCACTAATGCTATCAATTCTTTCAGGTCATAAACGGTATGCGCATATAAGCACGTTAATTGGTGACAACGTAAATGCTCAGCTTCTTGGCATGAAAAAAATCGTCAGCGATGATACAGCCAGAAGGGGTTTGGAAAAAATAGATGAAGAGGATGGTGTAAAATGGCTGCAAAAACACCTTCATCTCTGCTATGACCCTCTATTAATGCTTCCATGGATTATGGACGTCGACGTCACTATTAAAACAATTTACGGTCATCAAGAAGGTGCGGAAGTTGGATACACCCCACATAAAAAAGGTCGGCCATCACATGCCTGTCATTCTTACATGATGGCTGATTTAAAACTGGTTCTTGAAGCAGGGCGACAGAATCGGTCGAACGATCATCCCGATAATAGGATATTTAGCT
>NZ_JAHHPO010000150.1 GCF_024606365.1 Endozoicomonas sp. ONNA2 | reverse complement strand
ATCTATAGCATAGACACTATATATAGCTCAGACATTCCATATTGGAAAACAAATCCATAGGTTTAATCGGCTGTTTTTCATTTTTTTTAAAAAGCTTGAAAAAAATGCTCAAATCAGCGGCGGATGAAAAGCTTGCTATTTTCCTTCATGATACAAAATTATTTAAGAAATCCCCCAGATCAACAGAGCGTTATGTTGTTTGGCAGACCGTTTGTGATTAATGACACTATTTGGATGAATGACACTATCTGGATGAAAGAAGCCCTGCTGGAAGCTGTCAAGGGCCGTAACCTGGGTGAGGTTCCCGTCGGTGCTGTGGTGGTCAAGGACGGTCAGGTTATCGCCCGGGCCTGTAATCAGCCAGTTTCATCCTGTAATCCCGTTGCTCATGCTGAAATTCTGGCACTTCAGTCAGCGGCTGCAGCCATTGGCAACTACCGTCTGCTGGATTGTGATCTGTATGTCACGCTGGAGCCCTGTACCATGTGTGCGGGTGCTATTGTGCACAGCCGGATTCGTCGGCTGATTTACGGCACAGCAGAACCCAGGGCCGGCGCCATTGTCAGTGCTGCAAGAGTGCTTGAGCAACCGCAGATGAATCACCGGGTAGAGGTTACCGGCGGTGTTCTCAAGAATGAATGCAGTAAGATGATCAGCGAATTTTTTCGCGTTCGGCGCAAGCAGATTCGTGAAGCACGCAGAAAGTAGCCTTTTGTTTATAAATAGCATAAGAAATGCCCGGGATTGCTGGTTTCCGAAGGCTGGTTTCGATTATGATAGGCAGCCTTTGTTTATCCCCCCTGAGTTGAGAGGCTGCAGCCCACGAACTGGCTAGTAATCCAATTGGGAAGTGGCCATTCATGCGGGCTTCCTGATGCTCATTATTACCAGCTTATCCAGGCTGCAGCTCCTCATAGCTGTTAATTGGCCCGAGGACAGACCAGAACATGCTGATACTGCGTGGCACCCCTGCACTTTCCCAATTTCGTAGTCAAAAGCTGCTTGCCCAGCTGCAGGGCAGAGTGCCAGAGATCTCCTGTGTTGTTGCTGAATTCCAGCATTACGTCAAAACCCGGCCGCCGGGTACAACAGGGCCAAGTGAACGGCAGGCGGATATTCTGGCCAGACTGTTGACCTACGGCCCAAAGATTCATCAGACAGAGCCAGAAAACTTTGCCTCCCGGGCTGTATTTTTGGTGGTTCCCCGTCCGGGCACGATCTCCCCCTGGTCCAGTAAGGCATCCGATATTGCCCAAAATTGTGGTCTGGATATGATCCAGCGAATTGAGCGAGGCGTTCGGTTTGTGGTGTTTGCGGATACCCGCTTATCGAATGATCAGGAAGCACTGATTGCTGATTTGCTCCATGACCGGATGACCCAGGCGGTCTTCCGGGATGAGCGTGATATTCCAACATTGTTTGCTGTGTCCGAGCCTGCCCCAATGACTACGGTGTCGGTTCTGGCAGGGGGCACAGAGGCACTGGTGGCGGCTAACCTGTCCCTCGGTCTGGCCTTGGCTGAGGATGAAATCGACTATCTGGTGCAGTGCTATCAACAACTGGAACGGGACCCTTCGGATGTTGAGTTGATGATGTTTGCCCAGGCCAATTCAGAACACTGTCGGCATAAAATTTTTAATGCGTCCTGGAGTATTGATGGTGAAGCGCAGGCACTCTCCCTGTTCGAGATGATCCGAAATACGCACGCCATGCACAGTGAAGGGGTGTTATCGGCTTATAAAGATAACGCCTCGGTCATCGAAGGTTTTCACGCAAAGCGATTTTACCCGCAAGCTCAGAGTCGTGAATACGGCTTTAATGAGCAAGACATACACATCCTTATGAAGGTAGAAACCCACAATCACCCGACGGCCATCGCCCCATGGGCAGGTGCCGCTACCGGCTCTGGCGGTGAAATTCGCGATGAAGGCGCCACGGGCAGGGGCGCCAGGCCCAAGGCAGGTTTGACGGGGTTCACCGTATCCAACCTGAACATTCCCGGCTATGAACAGCCGTGGGAACAGGCTTATGGCAAGCCAGAGCGCATTGTCTCGCCACTGGAGATCATGATTGATGGTCCATTGGGCGGCGCCGGTTTTAATAATGAGTTTGGTCGCCCGAATCTGTGTGGCTATTTCCGTACCTTTGAGGCCAGTGTCAAAGGCGCTGCAGGTTATGAGGTTCGTGGCTACCACAAGCCCATTATGCTGGCCGGTGGTCTTGGCAATATCAAAGCTGAGCACGTTGCAAAAGGGGCGATCCCGGTGGGTGCCAGGCTGATTGTCCTGGGCGGTCCTGCCATGCAGATTGGCCTGGGTGGCGGTGCAGCCTCTTCCATGACCTCCGGTGAAGGCCAGGAAGACCTGGACTTTGCCAGTGTCCAGCGAGACAACCCGGAAATGGAGCGTCGTTGCCAGGAGGTGATCGACCGTTGCTGGCAGCAGGGGGACAGCAATCCCATCGCCTTCATTCACGATGTGGGGGCCGGTGGTCTATCCAACGCGCTGCCTGAACTGGTGAGTGATGGTGGTCGGGGCGGACACTTCCAGCTGCGTGCCATTCATAATGATGAACCGGGCATGTCGCCGCTGGCGCTCTGGTGTAATGAGTCCCAGGAACGTTATGTCCTGGCGGTGGTACCTGAAGACCTGCCCCGGTTCGAGGCGATCTGTCAGCAGGAGCGCTGCCCTTATGCTGTGGTGGGTGAGGCGACAGAAGAACAGCGGCTTGTGCTGGATGACAGCCACTTCAATAATCACCCGGTGGATATGCCACTGGACGTGCTGCTGGGTAAACCACCCGGGATGCACCGTGAGGTTCAACGCCAGTCCTTTCAGCGTACGCCTCTGGACCTGAGCGACATCCAGTTGCCTGAAGCAATGGAACGGGTATTGAAACTGCCATCCGTTGCCAGCAAAAACTTCCTGATCACCATTGGTGACCGAACCATTACCGGTTTGGTCAATCGTGACCAGATGATCGGCCCCTGGCAAGTGCCTGTGGCAGACTGCGCGGTTACTGCAACAGCGTTTGAGGGATATACCGGCGAAGCTATGTCCATAGGCGAACGAACCCCGCTTGCCCTGATCAACGCACCCGCTTCCGGTCGCATGGCGATTGGTGAGGCGATCACTAATATCGCTGCTGCCCGCATCGGTAAAATTGGCGATATTAAACTGTCGGCCAACTGGATGGCAGCCGCCGGTCATCCCGGTGAAGATGCCAACCTGTTCGATACAGTCAAAGCCGTGGGTATGGAGCTGTGCCCGGCACTGGGCATTGCCATTCCCGTGGGTAAGGACTCCATGTCCATGAGAACCCGGTGGCAGGAGAAGGGTGAACAGAAGTGTGTTACTTCACCACTGTCGCTGATTATCTCGGCATTTGCCCCGGTCCTGGATATTCGCAAAACGGTGACCCCCCAGCTAAGGACGGATCAGGGGAATACCGATCTGCTGTTGATTGATCTTGGCCGGGGCCACAACCGACTGGGTGGCTCAGCATTGGCCCAGGTCTATGGCCAGTCAGGTGATTCGGCTCCGGACGTTAATTCTCCGCAAGAGCTGACAGGATTCTTTAATGCCATTCAGGAACTGATGGATAAAGGCCTGCTGCTGGCCTATCACGACCGCTCGGATGGTGGCCTGTTTACCACCCTGATAGAGATGGCATTTGCTGGCCATACCGGTATTGCTGTTGATCTGGATAAACTGGTGGGTAACAAGTCCATGGTTCTGCCTGCCCTGTTTAATGAAGAGCTGGGTGCTGTTATCCAGGTGCGGCACCGTGATAAAGGTTTTGTCAAGGATATCCTGGCTCAGCATGGGCTGGCCGCCTGCTCTCACACTATTGGCACGCTGGCTGCGGGTCAGCGGGTATCGTTTCGGTTCAATGGTTCCGAGCTGGTCAGTGAAAGCCGGATCAAGTTCCAACGCTGGTGGTCAGAAACCAGTTATCGCATTCAGGCGCTGCGGGACAACACAGAGTGTGCGCAACAGGAATACGATAACCTGCTGGATGATCATGATGACGGGCTCCATGCCTCCCTGCCTTATGATATCTCCAGGGATGTGGCAGCCCCTTACATTAACACCGGGGTTCGTCCAGCCATGGCCATTTTGCGGGAGCAGGGGGTCAATGGCCAGGTAGAAATGGCTGCGGCCTTTGACCGGGCAGGTTTCACATCAGTGGATGTGCACATGAGTGACATTCTTTCCGGTAGACGAACTCTGGTTGAATTCAAGGGAGTGGTGGCCTGTGGTGGCTTCTCCTATGGGGATGTTTTGGGAGCCGGGGAAGGGTGGGCCAAGTCGATTCTCTTTAATGAACAGGTTCGTGATCAGTTTGCCCGTTTCTTCGACCGTCGCGACAGTTTTGCCCTGGGGGTGTGCAACGGCTGTCAGATGCTCTCCAATCTGCATGACCTGATTCCCGGTGCTGACTACTGGCCTCGTTTTGTCCGCAACCAGTCTGAGCAGTTTGAGGCCCGGGTGGCGATGGTTGAGGTTCAAAACAGCCGTTCAATTTTCTTCCGGGGGATGGACGGTGCCCGTATGCCCATTGCCGTTGCCCATGGGGAAGGGTATGCCGAGTTTGCCGATCCGTCTCATCTTGAGCGGCTGGCCAGCAGTGGTCAGGTCGCCTTGCAGTATGTGGATAACCGGGGCAAGCCCACCACACGCTACCCTTACAATCCTAACGGTTCGGTTCAGGGTGTTACTGGCCTGACCTCTGCCGATGGTCGGGTAACTATTATGATGCCCCATCCTGAGCGGGTATTTCGAACGGTGCAAAATAGCTGGCACCCTGATCACTGGGGTGAAGATGCTCCACTGATGAGAATGTTCCGGAACGCGCGGGTCTGGGTCGGCTAACTGGAGAGGTCTTTTCTGTTTTACCAGAAGGCGTTGAAGACATGAATTTGAGACACTGCTGGGCCATAGTGACCATTATTCTGCCGTTCTGTTGTCAGGGTGTATGACGGACAGCACAGGGACAACGTATTCAGGCAGTGAGGCCCGTCGAATTCAGCAGGTGAGCTTTGGCACTATTTCTGAGTTGCAATATGTCAAACTGGAAGGTACCGAAGGTGCCGTTGGTACGGTGGCGGGTGCGGCTATTGGTGGTATTGCCGGTTCCGGTGTTGGTGGTGGCAGAGGCAGTGATATTGCCGCTATTCTTGGTGGTGTTGCCGGTGGTGTGCTGGGGAGTCGGGCTGAAAAATCGCTGACCACACAGCAGGGCATTGAAATGACCATCCGGCTGGATAGTGGTCAATATATTTCAGTGGTTCAGCAAGCCAATCCATCAGCACCATTACAGGTTGGTGATACGGTTAAGATTCTGACCCGGGGGAACACGAGCAGAGTTGTAAAGATGCAATAAATAAATGGTTTAAAGGGGGTTTTGGCCGAATGGCACTGACTTGAGCGTGAAAGCCTTGTCATATTTAGTTAAAAGATTTTCACCACAAAGACACAAAGGAAAAAAAAGAAATTTTTTCTTTGTGTCTCTGTGCCTTTGTGGTTCAAATTCAAATCTGGCAACCTATATCAATGTCCCTGTTTACGGGGCATTTAAGCTTAAGTCAGTGCCATTGGGCTTAGGCCCGGGTTCTGTCCTTACTTGATATTATTTTGATTGAACACTAATGCAAAAAATTGTTTGGAACTTATTCCTGTGCATTTAGTCCAAGTCTAAAGAACAATGGTTTGCAGCCATGCGTGAAGGACAGGGAGTTCATTTGGCCAACTACTTGGTAATCTGATTGAAATGAATAATATAACTGCTTCAAAAACTGATACGCTAACAGCATCAAATGGTAAAGAGTTTAAGATAGAAGCAAACGGCCCTATGAACGTGTTTGGCAGGAGTGCACAAATAAGTGATGTAGAAAAAGAACCACCAGAAATCACCCATGACAAACAAAATGAAACTAATGGTAAAGAATTGCAGTCAATGAAAGCTCAAGCTGCCGGTACTGCCCACTGCCAGAAATTAACCTGCGAACTGCTCTGTGAGGATGAAAAGAAAAAATGGATTATGGGTCAGTGTAAATCAATTTATATCAAGGCTGTTTCATCGAAGACATACAGTGAATTCTGCAATGCATCAGATGAGCTGGATGAAATACGAGAGCATATGGTAGCGCCTGGCTGTAAACCCAGAGAAAAAATTTCAATTTATGGAGGTCAGTCTGCATTGTCCCCGAAGGAAATTGAAACAGTCTTACAGAATAAATTTCCTGAAAGAAAAATAGAAAATAAATGGGAATTGTTTTTCCATGATGATCTGACCAACTTTATCCATAGTGGTGAAGTGACTGCTGTCAAAAACTACACGGAGTTCCAACGTATACATACCGCTCTATGTATAATGGAGCGTAAAGATGACCTGGCTATTAAAGTTACGTTTATAGACTCAATTGGTATTCCATATCACAAGGATAAAAATATGTATGGCGGCTATCTTGCCGCTTGGGCTGAACCACTTTTCAATATAGCCAAAAAGCACACCGATAGAACATTTGAGCTTGGTCTTTTAGACGTGGCAAGCCAGAATGACCGGGTACATTGTTGCGCCTGGCTGGCAGAGTTTTTACGGAAAACAAAGAGCTATCCAGAATTAACTAATGAGCTTTGGAAGACAAGTATGAGTATTGAAGATTCCCTGATAGCCAGGATTTACCATTACCGAAGATCTAATGAAAAACCAGCCAACCTGAAATTGTATCTTTTACCTAAACTACCTCCAAAATATATGATGGCAGTTCAAAACCCCGGGAAGATACAAAGATATCTTGAAAACTATCAAGGGGGTCAAAATGACAAGCTGAAAAAGGTTCTGAACAGAGAGGTAGTTCAAGGTCTTGAATTTGATAATGGAAGGGTAGTGGATACAAATATACATCTTAACCGAAAGTCGTTGAAGTATAGTATTCAGGTAATAGCAAAAGAGTTAAACTGTGAAGAAGGATTGACGGATTTTTTTCGTGACAACAGTCCATACCGTAAATGATTAGTTGCACCTATTATTCAGGACACGTAATGGTTTGAATTTTTTCCTGACAATATGATGAATGTAATAAGAACAACAAAATGACGTATTTATAAACTGAGCAATTTGGAACTTCATTAAATATCCAGGGCCGCCACATGATCACCAATTCTGGGCAGGAAGCTGCTATCAATACCTCCGTTACCTCAACTTTATCTTCCAGTTCTCCCGCCAATAGGATTGAGAGGCCATCTTACGGGTACCGTTTTGCCAGGTGGCTGGTGCGTAATTACAAACAAAACCTGACTTTGCTGCTTTGTGCAACAGGTGGACTTACATACCTGCGTAATATGGCGACCAACTCAAGCACACCACTGGCGAATCTCAATATCCAACCCTGGCCGACAAGTTCGCCTGTGGCTCATTCAGGAATTATTCAAGGTATTGACTCCAGGCTCTCTGAAGCCCGGCCAGGCAATGGAGTTAGCATCAAGTTCCTGTTTGACCATCAATCTTTAAGACGTTTTATGGATTCCCATTTGAAAGGTGCTGATTATCCAGACTGGTATTTGAATTACATGACACAGGTCGATGCCTGTTCGCAACGCAGAGAGCTGGAAAAACGTGAAGCATCCAATTTTTCCAGAGTTATTCTCGCTGAAAGGTATCATATGCCATGCCGACAAAACGCTGGCTTTGAATTTAATTTTAAACTAGGCGCTGGATATTTTAACTCTGTCTATAAAGTTACCAGCAAGGAAGGTCAGCCTTTCGCCATGAAAGTGATAGACGACCTGGTTGATTTTGAGCATGAGCATACAATAAATCGCAAACTCCTGAATTCTAATGCCAGCGGCACCGAATATCTGGTCAAGATCACGGGCACATCTTCTACCAATAGCCCCTTGAAATACCTGATAATGGAGATGCTCGACTCAAATCTGCGTGACTTCCTTAAAGGTTTATCCACAGCCCCGGACAAACACCGTGTCCAAGCAATCTTCAGACAAATACTCAAGGGCGTACAAGCAATTCATGATACGGGTATGATCCATAATGATTTAAAGCTTGAGAACATACTCATCAATTCAAATGGTGATATTAAAATTGCTGACTTTGGACTGGCAGAAGACACCACAGAACACATCATAGCTGAAAATTATCCCGGTATTAAAGGTCCTGTCATTGTTCAGTACTTTTTGAACGGTCATGCTGAATCAGGTCATTCATCAGATAAACCCAGTGCAAATATAGACCTCTGGTGCCTGGGCATAATTTTTTCCCAGGTTTTCTTTGGAGAACACTTTTCACCACTTATTTTTCCTAAAGATCCTGGAAAGTGTATGAGATATTCTGATACCTTCTTTGCTGATTGTATATCTCACCACTTCAGTACCCAACGAGAGCTGGTTGCCAGCAGGATGCGTAGTTATGACGAAGAGGCAGCTCACCTGTTCAGCAAGCTGACCGAATTAGGCCAGATAAAAGCAATCACTCCTGGCCAGGCGTTGCAATACCCTTACATGCAGGAAGATGAAGGAAGATGATTGTTGGACTCATCAAAGGCCTTACACGGGCCTGACGACTGGACATATCAAGAGGGCAGAAGCCAATGGCACTGACTTAAGAGTGAAAGCTTGCCATACGTAGGCTTTAAGGCACCCTATGATTTGAACCACAAAGGACACAAATGCCCATGGCGGGTGAAAATATTTTGCGCCACCCTCAAGAATCAAAAATAGTTAAGCAAAATATTTTTCACGGCAAAGAGCACCAAGAAGCAGGGCGACAGAATCGGTCGAACGATCATCCCGATAATAGGATATTTAGCT
>NZ_JAHHPO010000149.1 GCF_024606365.1 Endozoicomonas sp. ONNA2 | reverse complement strand
CAACGCAGGAGCAGTTGCCGCGTAGGGCAGTCTATTCTCGGACAGCCTCCTGGCACCAATCCGGAACACCGCCATGTCATCATGGGATGCTTTTCCCGGTTACAAACCCCTACATTAGAGTGCTGGTCTTGCCACAGCGGAGTTGCTATAACGTCCTCCAGCTTTGGAACCGAAATATGGATCAGAAAACTATGTCTAGCCTGGCAAACCTCCTTGAAAATAATAACCAGTGGTCCAAGTCCATTCGTGAAGAAAAGCCTGATTTTTTTGAACAGCTCTCCGGGCAGCAGGCGCCCAAGTATCTCTGGATCGGGTGTGCTGACAGTCGGGTACCGGCCAACGACATCGTTGGCCTCCTTCCGGGTGAACTGTTTGTCCACCGAAACGTTGCCAATGTGGTGGTTCATACCGACCTGAACTGCCTGTCAGTCATTCAATATGCGGTGGATTACCTGAAGGTAGAGCACATTATTGTGACCGGCCATTACGGCTGTGGTGGTGTGCGCGAAGCCATGAATAACTCAAAACTGGGACTGATCGATAACTGGCTCAGGCATGTACAGGACGTCAAGAAGAAACACGCCGGGCTGCTTGAGAATGCTGGCAGTGATGATGCGCAGTTCCAGAGAATGTGTGAATTGAATGTTGTGGAGCAAGTGTTGAACGTCTGTCAGACAACCATTGTTCAGGACGCCTGGAATCGTGGCCAGAAGCTGACGGTCAACAGCTGGGTTTATGGCTTGAAAGATGGGCTGGTGAGAGACCTTGGCCTGAGCGTCGGTTCCAATGAAGACATCGATGAGCAGTACCCGGCAGCAATTGATGTTATCGCCAGTAAGAAGGGAGGGTGAATGGGTGGATTGTATCCCTTACTGATACCAGTAGGGGGATTGCAAGATCCATTGTGGTCCGCTTTCATCTGGTTATGCGTAAGTACCCCCTAACCTCTGGAATTAGCCAGAACTCAATGATTGTATTAGCAATCCTTTATACCATTGCCTCTGCCTCTTGATTATCCCTGACCCGCACCGGCCCGGGGACTTCAACAGGGCGGCTATACACGTCATCGTTATAGTAATATCCGGTATTTTCATCCACTACAACACTTTGGCTAAACACACCACTGCGAATATATGGGGAGCAAGCAGCGGCAGTCGCGCTTATTATCATACCGACTGACACATCAATCCCATCATGCTTGGCCGCCAGAATTCTTAATACCCCTGCCAGCCCCCCAAAACCAAAAGCGCTGGACAGAGCGAAAAACGTCTTCCCATACGGTGAAGCAAGTGGCTGATTGGAAAACGGACGCGTTCTTTCCAGCAAGCGCTTGAAGGCAGGGGAAGACAGCGCCGCAGAATCCAGAACATTAAGGACAACCTGCGACCAGGCAATAGCCGAAACCGCAGCATGCCCTGAGGGCATGGCCTTGAAATCATCGGGATCCATGCATAACTTTCCATTTTTATAGTCCGGTTGCAGGACATAGATACGTTCTTTATCAATTGCAGTTTTCATATATTCCACAATACCGACAACACTTGCCACCAGGATCAGGGATTTCACCACTTCACTGGCCTCTTTACAGAGCGCTTTTTTCGCCAGCTCCCTGACATCATGTGCATTAAGACCCGGTTCCAGCGCCTGCGCCCTTGACTGTTTGTCTGCATATAGTCGTGCTACGAATTTGGCAATGTGGCTGGCAACAAGCGTCATGAAACCACCGTACAGCACCACGTCACTTGCACTGTCAGCCCATGTCACTACCGGATCGACATAACCAAAATCAGCAAACGGCGACACTGTGCCATTTCGTGTGCCTGAAGGCCCCCATTCACACCCATTGGCAGTGGGCAGACTATTGATGACCAGCAACGAATAAACAACGGGCACTACTGACATCAGTCGAGTCATGAGGCGATTGCCTCCTTCCTGTGCCTGTCGGAGCCAGAGTTGATCATCCGCTTTGGCCCGTTGCAATATAGACGTGACCCCGGATCTGAGAACAGCAGCAAATCCCCGAAACGGTTTGACCTTACCAGGCATGGACCAATCAAAAGCGTTTTTCGTAATGTCTGGCTGTTCTGGCAATGGTTTTGCTGAGCTAATAATCATAAGCAAAAATCTAACGTTGTTTAGTACCCGTTAGTCTCAGATTGCCATTACAAAGTTCCTTGCCGGAGGCCAAAAAACTCTGATCATTGCTATTAGTACAACCCGTGAATAGTTATAGCATCGAAACACTGTATTAAATTATGATACCCGCCTACTTAAAAAAAGCAGGGCAAACTAATGAGCAATTCTGATAAATACCCCATACTCATGCGTCTGATGCACTGGACTGTCGGCCTTCTTATTTTGGGAATTATTGCAGCTGGCTGGTATATGGTGGGGCTGGAAGATAACGTCAGCTATAAATACGACATTTACCACTGGCATAAATCCTTTGGTGTTCTGGTGATCTTCCTGTTGTTCGCCCGTCTGGTGATTCGCTGGGCCAGTGAGATTCCGAAACTGCCTGACAGCATGCCAACTTACCAGAAAAAACTGGGAACCCTGGTGCATTGGCTTCTCTATCTCTTTATGTTCCTGGTACCGGTGAGTGGCTACCTGATGTCTGACGCTGCCGGTCGTGATGTGCCGCTGTTCAACCTGGTCATGCCCAGTTTTCTGGAGAAGAACCCGGAACTGGCGGGCCGACTCCACGATATCCACGTCATTATTCCCTATGTGCTGCTGGGCATTGTGGTACTGCACATTCTGGCCACCATTAAACATCGTTACTTCGATAAGCCTGAGCATGATGTACTGCATCGGATGCTTTAACAGTTGCTTCTTCGGATCAGTCAGGGGGCTGGTCCGGGATAAAGAAAATTTTTCGCCTCACTTCGACACGCGTTTTGAAACTATTGATTCTAATACTGGTCTGATAATTTCCATGAGGCTGTCCGAGAATAGACTGCCCTACACGGCAACTGCTCCTGCGTTGCTCTAG
>NZ_JAHHPO010000011.1 GCF_024606365.1 Endozoicomonas sp. ONNA2 | reverse complement strand
CGACAAATAAACCAGCTCTTTGGCAATATGCCAGATGCTACCTGAATCGGCGCTATAAAGAATGGATTGAATGTACGACGCTAATTCAGCAATATCAGCCGCCTGGGAAAAACCGCAACAGGCAGCATAGAGATACAGCAATCGTGTTGTATGGATCAGGAAATTTTTATTATCACTTTTTGGTAAATTGCCACTCTTTTCAACTCTCGGGGAAAATTTCTTTTCAATATTGTCTACTTCACTCAATAGCTCTTCGGACAGTTTGCTGTTTTTCGATACCATGATTTGCCTGATCTGCAAAAGTTTGTCCTTGAACAGTTTATGCGGGCCTGAATTCAAGTCATATTTTCATTAATTTCACTGACCTCCTCTGCGGGCGTATCAGAAAAGTGTTGAAACAGGTTCTTTGCCTTCTCGAATCGGATGGATAAAGGAATCCACGCACTACGCCAATATTTCGCTGAAAGTGTCTGTCCATACTTTGCGTCACCAGCCAACATAATCTCGAGTTTTTCAGCCCAGGTTAAAGAGTTTGTTTCGGCTAACTTTTCTGCCATTGTCGTGGGACCTATTCTCATGGACTCGAGAAAAACGGCGCATTGCACCTCTTTGGTTGGTGACATTTCGATTGCCCAGTATTGACAGTTATCCCAGAGATTACTGGCGGCTATCTTTATAGCTTGAGCTTTTGAACGGGCAATTTGTGTGGCAATATCCGGTTGAAGGCTAATCAGTCGCTCTAACAGCTGTTTGCTTTCAGGGGTATTGCCGGTGTGTTCTGTCAGTACGGTGATACCATCGTGTAAATGTATCTGCCGACCAAGGTACTGAATTGCGCCATTTTCTGCCGAAAAGCCATCAGGTGATTGCGTGATCAATGAACTCAGTCGCTGAAGTGTAAGGCCGTTCAGGTTATTTGGATTCATTTTATCTTCCTGGCATAGGTTATGGATGCCTGAGTTCGGATATGTTCCTGGTATCATGGTTTATCATCAATTCTCAGGGTAGACATTAAGCGCCTACTTCCCGCTTGGGGTGGTTAAGTAGCTAACCATATGAAATCATATATTTCTGACTCCTTGTGCCGGCAC
>NZ_JAHHPO010000148.1 GCF_024606365.1 Endozoicomonas sp. ONNA2 | reverse complement strand
AGTTACGAGCAGACCGACTCTGCTCCCGTGTCACACCGTGTGCTTTGTGGTTCCAATTCAAGACCCGCAATACCCGGGAGGCTGTCCGCCTACACTCGATCGCAGAAGCTAAAGAAAGAATGGATAATAGTCCTATCAGGAAGAATTCCTTAATGTCTACCCCAAGAATCTCTCATAGCCTTGGTCTAATAATGACTCCAAAAAATTCTCCGATATGATTTTTCACAACTGACGCGATAAAATCAGATCTTTTGTTGAATATTTCTATAGCGGAATCAATATTTCCAACACCAATTGGATTGGCTCCTTGAAGAAAAGCACGGGAATGACTTTTATTGCTATCTAGAATGCTGGCAATGTTATCAAGAAAATTTACTACTGTTTCAGTGTTGTCAAGTTTAATTCCAGCACATGATTCTTCCTTTTCAAAACCAGTACAATTGCATAAGCCTGCGGACATTAACACGAGATCATATTCAGAAGATATTGCCTGGTCTTGAAAACAGATTGTGTTATCAAGTTTCAGATATTTTATTTCACCGTAAGCATCTTTGATTTCATCACTTTCTTCATGCCTGTCTGCAGCAGTAATATCAGGTTTGATGTTCGCTGTGTCTAAAATTTTTTTAAGGTTTAATGCTGTAGATTTGGCGAAAAAACCCATGGGATAACCGTCGGATATCGATATAATTTTAGTAAAACAAAAAAAATCAAGATTTGTTGGTTTTTCTGGATGCTCTAATGCTGTAAATAATTGATGGAAGTCGCCAGACTCTATTGTTTCGATGCTGGATGTGATGACAGAATTTAAGTTAGAGTATTTCAGGTTGCCATCTTTTAATAGCTTTTCTTTTATTTTTTTCTCGTACTCTATTATTTCTGATTCGGAGTTAAATCGTATTTCATCTGTATGTATATATGAACCAGATGCAAAGGATCTGATATTCTTAACGTCTGGCTCCTCATCATCACTGATGTGTTTAAGAAAAGAGTTGAAGTTCTCATAAATTCTAAACCTGAATCCGTAAGGTTTTGATTGCACCGGAAGAATTTTACCAATTTAATA
>NZ_JAHHPO010000147.1 GCF_024606365.1 Endozoicomonas sp. ONNA2 | reverse complement strand
AGCTACGGCTATGCTTCCTCCGTTGTGCCTCGCATAGTACCAGCCCAAGTAGCCAGAAATATACGATTCCATATGGCCAGCTACTTATCTTTATTTTCTGTTTTGATCTCTGCAAGGGAAGGTTCAGCAACCTTTGCAGAATCATCAACAGACGCATCATCCTTTTTCAGTTCTGGAAACAGGCTGGTTTCCTTCTCTTTTAAATGGCTATGAATTTTATTGAAAATGGGGACATCGTATTTTTCTTGTTTTAACCGTTTTAAATCCGCATCGAGCCTAAGCTTGATGAACCAAATTTTTGTACCAAAAAATGGATCTTTTTTTAATCCCCAGCCAGGAATTGGTACCCACTCCCCGTCGGTACCTTTACTGGAAATTCCTGAGGAACGATACATCAGGAAGGAGTGGCCATTATCAAGAATAACCTCAACAAACTGCCTGGCTACGACACTAGACCCCTTTTTTTCTTTAACAGTACCTCCAAGACCAGTTAATTTAAAATTAACCGCTTCCATGCCTTTCTTTTTCATATTCTCTAGTGGAACCGTAAATAACTCTCCCCAGATTGCCCATACACTCAAGTCATCTGTCAAGTAAATATACTGGTGAAAATTACGATAAAATGCTTTATTGTCATCCGTTTCATCGGAATCAACATTAAATTCACACAGCTCAAGCAGAGATACTTCTTCAAGTTCGGGGGCGCCAAGATAACGCTCCACTGAATCGGGGGAAGCAGGCTTGGGGGTACCTATCAATGTTTGGCCATCCTGATTTATGTGGCTGATGCTGACCGGAGCAGTGCTCGAAGTGGTCGTTTTGTCAGTAAGCACAAGATTCTGGTACACCCTGCTTGTTTGGATATTGCGGGCAAATAAACTTTTGGGATGCCTCTCATTCATTCCATAAATATCTGCCAGATTCAGTTCTACTCCCTGAACTACGGCCTTCAAAGCTCGGCCAAAAGCTGCAAGATTGGAGCTGTGCTTGTCCCGCTCAAGATTCCACGTATAAGAAAAGGCTTTTAAGCCAAACACTCTGTCTTCCATATTTTCAACCTCTTATTGACTATATATTTCTAACTAACACCAGGAGGCTGTCCGAGAATAGACTGCCCCGGGAGGCTGTCCGAGAATAGACTGGCCTGCTGCGGTTGCGATAAAT
>NZ_JAHHPO010000146.1 GCF_024606365.1 Endozoicomonas sp. ONNA2 | reverse complement strand
CAAAGCCGCAGCGGAATTTATTAAAGAGCAGTTAAATAGCCGCAGCTTTGATGACATTTCCGACAAGATGCTATTGGGTGTTTTCTATGGGTATGCAGTAGCTGAGTGTCTGTGGGCATACGATGGCAGTCGTATCGTTCTGGATGCCATACAAAGCGACAGCGGTGTAGTGATACCAGATAACGTCATTATTGAGTTGATCTAAGCGGCCAGATCGGGCACCGCCGACTATGACGCCCTTTGCCAGCGTATGGACAAGGCCATCAGCAAAGTGATCCTGAGCCAGACCATGACTACGGATGATGGCAGCAGCGACAATTTCCCGGACTGAATAACATGATGAAGTTATTCCGGGAATATTCCCAAGGAATAGTCACTGGATAATTTCCGCATTTTGGAACCTCCATTCGTCCTGAGCCTGTCGAAGGACGTAAACTTCGAAGCAGGATTAGATCGTGCTTCGACTCCACTCAGGATGAACGGAGATTTTGCACATCAAACTCATCGAAATGGTGTACAGGTCGGTCAACCATTTTCCTGTGGATAATTTTTCTTGAAAACTTCCTGCCCCATGGCGTTGATTTGCCGGTCAATCATCAGGCTGAATGTGTCCAGCAGCTGCTGATGCGCCTTGCTATCCCGACTGGCCTGACGCAGCAGGGTAACAGTGGCTTCTACCGTTGATAACGCACCTGCTCCGGAGGCTTTGCGAATGCGATAGTCAGAAATGGCAAGATCGGTGAGTTCAATGCCGGGGAGTTGTTGTAGTGGTGGGTTTCGGCAATAGATCTTTTTGGCCTTTCGCCAGGTTCCATCCAGGATGATCAGTACTTCCGGCATCGCTGCTCGCAGAATGTCCTGGCTGGCCCGGGCATGAGCCCCCGGAAAAAGCAGATAGCAGTCCTTTTCTGCCAGCGTTTTTTGCAGTTGCCCATGACCGGAAAAATCTTCACCCACCCATATCTCACAATTATCGATACCCAGTGCCACAATGCGGGCCGTATTCAATGGGTGTCTGGATTCCCGGGGGTGCTGCAGAATAATAATATCCATGCAGGCGGTTTCTTCTTGCAGCGCTGCACAGTAACACTGCGTTTTTGGGCGCTGGCATCGAGAACACATGGATCTCGGCATGAGTGTTACCGCCTGACGTTGTTGCCGGCAGGCTGTTCTAGAATAGTGAGAAAAGTGGATAACAGGCGAACAGTTATACCATTCGCCCGATTAGCAATATTTTTGTTATCTGTATTTTTTGCCCGCAGAGTCAAGCATTCCTCATCTGAAAAATCAGCTTTTCAGCGGTGCAGTCAAACTGAAACATGGCGCGAATTGCTGTCTGACCATGTTCATCAACGGTTTCAGCAGAGATTTTGCAGTTACCGGAACCGATTTTTGCCGCCTCTTCTTTCAGGGCAGCAAATCGTGATTCAGCATCGACGCCAGAGAGGTCGATGGTCAACACGGTATCGTCTTCCCTGATAAGGGTGCCCACTTCCACGCAGTTACAGGCCAAGCTTTCGAATTGGTCTTTCTTGTTCATGGCAATTTACCCTGAAAAATACAGCCTTCCAGACGAAACAAGCGGGGGAAATCCCCAGCTTGCAGTGATTGGATCATAACGTTGAATAGTGATTCACACCAGCAGATTCATGACAAACATGGCCATCAGGGCGTTCAGGATACAGATACCAAACATAATGGGATAATGGCGACCCTCCGTCCCGATAACACCAAGAATACGACCAGCGTATTGTATGGTGGAACCCATCAGGTAAATAGCAGGTGCCAGAATAGCAATGTCCCGAGCGTGCAGGGCACCTTCATTCAACAGGCCTACGGCAACACCAACACCCCCACCCATGGACATAACCGCCGCCATCAGTACCGCTGCCCCTTCCCCGGGCACCCCGAACAGCGCCATAACCGGGCCAAACACGGTGGCCAGAACACTCAGAAAACCGGTAAGGGACAGAATCTTGATGATCACAAAAGCCATCATGATGTTCGGGATGATGCTCCCGATACCGATGCCCCAGCCTTTACGGGCACCTTCAACAAAGACGTCACTGGTGGCATGTCAGCTTTCCGTG
>NZ_JAHHPO010000145.1 GCF_024606365.1 Endozoicomonas sp. ONNA2 | reverse complement strand
GATGATTGCGGTGGAACATCTGAATATGTGGAAGTTATTTCCAGACAATTCCTAAGCAAAATATTTTTCACGGCAAATGCCCTTGGCGCGTGAAAATATTTTGCGTCACCCTCAGGGAGGTAAAATGGTTAAGCAAAATATTTTTCACGGCAAAGAGTGGATCAGCCCAACATAGAAGCAGACCGATCAGCTGGCGTACTCTGCGTCCCTGACGCTCACCGAGCCAGGCCTTCGAACACGTATCGGGTTTCTTCTCCCGGTACGCCATGCCTTTCGTATTGAGTTATCACTCAGACAGTGATTGATAACAATTTTTTCCTGCTGCCGATACCACTAACAATACAACTGGCCAGCCTACTTAATTATGTTCAATCTACCCAGAAACCCACTTTGTACCAAAACGCCAGGACTCCAAGGTCCGGGCTCTACCCAGCCCAGTTATCAGCCAACGTCAAAAGAGGCGGAGGCGCCGGTTGGTTACCACAGGGGCCGGAAAATCAAAACCACTGATACCACCAGCTATTTAGCTGAAGAGAAAAGTGTGGTACCAAGTGCAGACAGTCCATCACAGAAAAAAGCAGAAGCTACCCCGGTACCGGCTCAACACACAACGGGTTTAAAAGAAAACAAGCTCGATAGCCAAGGCCCAGAACTTTTACAGAGACGGGCTGAACTGCTGGAAGAGGCAGACACGCTCCTCGGCACCATTAACGAGCAGAAAGCAGTTGGTATTTCGCTGGGCGTGCTGGAAACAGTTGGAAATACAGTTGAAGACCCTGAAAAAGTTAAAGACCCTAAACAGGTGCTGGCACTACTTAAAAAAATGAAGTTCCCGGATGGCCTTAACGTTAAAATCACCCTTAAGTCTCAGCCCGACAAACCACTGAGCCTGATACCGCCGAGTGAAGAGCTGACAAACCAGACAAATCTTGTCAAGTTAATGAACACAACCATAGCGACCCTCAAACGCCATCAGATGCCGTCTGCAGATAGAGTGCTAAAGGACCATGAAGCTGAAAAATTAAGAGATAAACTCGTTGAAAACGACAACGAGGTTGCAGGTAGAGACACCCGGGGCCAGGGAAAAGGCGCACAAGCGTTTGACAAACTCAAGAACAGAAGGTGTGCAATCACCGTTCATCCTCGAACTCCCATTGAACAAGGCACTGTCGAGGCCAGGCACCACGAAACAAGCTTTTTAGCCAACCGGGAAAGTTCTGCTACCACTGCCAGGGAAGCTGGTTCAGATATTGAGAATGGCGATGGTAACGACAAGGACTTAACCACAACGGCTTTCGCTATGCCAAAGCAAGCGGCCATCACCGAACCACCCATGAATAGGCCAAATCCGGTTTATCCGGTACCGCTCCCGTTAGTGAACAGTTCGCAAACCGTCATTCCTCCTCAGCCTAAAGAGGCACAACCGGCTTTGCCACAGAGTGAACAGCAGGCCAGTCCAGTCGAAGAAACCTCTCCATTTGAGACAGAACCAGAAAGCACTGCGGCAACTGGCAATGCACAGAGTACTCCAACAGACCCGGCTATCACCGGGCCCATTTCAGCGCTGGAGGAGCAAACTGACGCCATACCAGACAGTCCGCAGGAAACAGCCCCCATTGATAGCCACTCCCCCTTGCCGGAAACGAAACCAGAACAACTCTTTTCTCAAGAAGAAATACCGGTTACCGATGGCCAGGCATCCGGTAACGGGGAACCAGAGACGCTATTATCAGACCTTCCGGATTGGACAGAACCGGTAAAAACCGCGCCAGAGCAGCCAAATCACTCTCTGCCAAAGGATGAGCTTCAATCTACCGGGTCACAAGCATCAATCAGCACTCAGGAAGTTGAGCAGGCCAGCCTTTCTGACACTGTGAATCCTGTCGATGATGCTATTGCACCTACGACCTCTGGCCCAACAGAGCAATCCGATGTTCAGCCAGCAATGACCCAGCCCCCTGTGCAACAAGCAGAGATGTCGACACCCCCTGCTACCCCGAAAACTGCAAAGGCTGACAATTCATCAGAGCCATCGAAAGCGCGGACTGAATTGCATAAAGTACTGATAAAAGAGTTAGAAAATAGAAAACAGAAACTAAAACAAACCAACCAGCCAATTGCTGGTAATAGTCCACAAGGCAGTGGCAGCCCCAATCACGATACGGCACCAGAAGCCTCCCAGCCCGGGAAGAACCCGGAACTTATTCGGGAATTGTCACAAAAACTGGGCAACATAAGACCGAAAACACCGGAAGAAGTTGAAAAGATAGATAGCAATGTTGCCAGGCGAAGGGCTCAGACGGCAGAGAAAAATAAAAATGCCAATCTTCCTTTTGCTGATGAACTGATAGCCGCAGTAGCTCAAAGAAGAGAAACATTGGAAAAAACTACTGAGCGATACAAACCGATATCATCATCCGTCGGTTATAAACCTGTTGAAACAACGGTTTCTTTTCACTCATTGCCGACGTCGGATGAGCTGTCGGCAACCGCTGCCTCTGAACAAATAGCCCCCCCGCAAACTGATAGCAACGCAAACGATAACATCGTTGTACCAAATGACGAAACGACCAACACATCATCCAGCAATAAAAAGTTTAACGAGGCCGAATTTAAAGAAGAGTTGAAAAAAGCCGTGGAAAAGATGATGAACAGACGTTCAAATACCACTAAGGCTGACAACATCACCGACTCGCCCGGGCCATCTGACCCGCTCCCGGAGGAGTTAACCAACGACCTGGAAATTATATCGGACGCTGTCTTCGCTCCAGAAAAAACAGCAGAGCATCTAACCCCACCGGATACTCAGCCAACTCAAAACAGTGATGCCACAATGCCATTGCCGCCCCCTGCACCACCGATCTCCGAGGAACTTTTGCTGTCATCCAGGAGAGCGCCTGCAGCAACCGGCTCGGCTCAGGCCAATGGCCCGGACAACACTATAAAAACGGAGTCAGGTAACGTAACCAAGAGCAAGCCATCAAGTCAGGGCTTTTTTGGCAGTGAGGAATTCACAACAGCTCTGGGCAACGCCGCAAATGCCATGAATAATAAGCTACAGAGCGGCGGCACAATTGAGGAAAAAATCGCAAGGGCAAAAGCAGAGGCAGAGGCAAAAAAATTGCAGGAGCCGCCCCGTGATGTGTTCGGTGTTCTGAGAAAGCAATTGCGTCCAATTGAGCGGGCTAACTACCGTGATGATGATGGCGAGTTTAAAGAATAGGTTGCCCTTCGCGGCAACTGCTCCTGCATCCATGCAGTCACGGGGTTGCGATAAATTGACCTGAAAATTCCTGCTTATTCGTCAAATAGCCTCGCTACTTATGCCCTTCAGGGTATTCTCATCAGAATCAGAAATTTTATCCTCAATTTCTTGCAATCCTCGCGACGGGGTCGCCTGGACGGGCGCTATTCCAGGACAGCCTCCTGGCCCATGTTTCCGGTGAGTTCGATATCTCTTGGCTGACCGGTCATGTCGCCTTTAGGCGATAAGGTGCCCGTATCTGAATACCCTTGAGGGTCTTCGAGTTTTATAACAAAGAAAATGTAGTTTCTACTGTTACTATAGTTTTGTTTTTGTGGCTGTTTTTTGTTTATAAACGCTTACCCCTATCTCGGTTTCTACTTTGCTAAGATGGTAAAATGCTAAAAAATAAATTTTTATAACAATTCAGCAACAAAAAATAACAGAATAATTTCCTCAGCCTGAATATTATTCCTTCCAGTTTTATACGACACGTTTTTAAGGTGTCTTTTCTTCCCGGTTTTACCTACAGGCAGTCAATGTCAAGCAGTGCCCCCTCATTGTGCTGCGTGACAGATTTTTTGGAGTTTCATGTCTATGGTTTCACGCCAAGGTCGTTTATTTGTTATTTCCTCGCTGGCTTTTGCCGTTTTCACCGGTAATGCCGTTGCCGGTGGCTTTGAAAAAGCGACCATGTGGGACGCGAAATACGCTGCTCTTGCCGGTGCAGCGGTCTCTTCCGTCAATACGTCCAGCGCTGTTTTCTTCAACCCGGCGGGTCTGGCCCGTCTTGAGGGCAATGAAATTGCCTTGAATGTGTCCCCTACCTTTGTGCAAACCAATGGTCCTGCTGAAGGCGATAACAGCTATATCGATGGTGAAAGAAACTTCGTGCCCAATGCGGGTTTGACGGGCGCTTATCGCCTGAATGACCAGTTGGTTATGGGCTATGGTGTCTACGGTGCCGGTGGTTCTTCTACCAGTTATGAAGGGGTTACTGTTGGTAGTCTCACACCAATGACTGGCGAGTATTCAACCGATATCAAGATAATGGAAGCCGGACTGGCCCTGGCATACCAGATCAA
This sequence comes from Endozoicomonas sp. ONNA2, assembly GCF_024606365.1. GTDB lineage: Bacteria > Pseudomonadota > Gammaproteobacteria > Pseudomonadales > Endozoicomonadaceae > Endozoicomonas. Next base: position 1,210 of record NZ_JAHHPO010000145.1, on the reverse strand, counting down.
TAACAACTGGTCCATCGGTGGCACCTACCGTATTACCTATGCCCAGGCTGATATCAATCTGGCCTCTGCTGCTTTTAGTGGTACTACGGGTGCACTGGTGGGTTATAACGATCTTTCCGGCTTTAACACATTTGGTGTGCGTCTTGGCGCGATGTATCGCTCCGATGATAACCGCTGGGGCTGGGGTCTGAATTACCGCTCAGATGTCAGTATAGAGGCAGACGGTGAAGCCAGTACCTATGTAGCGAACACTCCTTTTCATACTCCAAGCATCGCCGCTACTGCTGAAACAGCATTACCGACCCAATTTTCCACAGGTGTAGATTACAGCCTGAATGATGACTGGAAGCTGTTTAGTGAAGTCACCTGGACGAAGTACAGCGATATAGAATCGATCAAGTTTTCCAGCAATGAAGGTAATTTGCTGGTAAACAGGATTATTGCCAACTGGGATGACCAGTGGAACTTCCGCTTTGCTACTGAGTACACCGGCATCGAAAACTGGGCATTGAGAGCAGGTTATATCTACACCACAGCCGTAACGCCAGAAGAATACGCAGCACCTACCTTCTCAACACCGGCAGGTGCTCACTCCTTCACCATGGGTGCAGGTACTACCTTGATGGATGGCAAACTGGGGCTTGATTTTGGTGCAGAATATAACTTTGCTGAAAACGACACGGTAAAAGGTGGTGGTGTCGTGACCAATACGGGTTCATTATCGCCCTCTGGCAAGTACGACACCAACGCCTTTGCACTGCACGCCACCCTGCGCTACAAGTTCTAAGATCGATTGTTAAGTGACATAAAATACCGGCGTGAACGATTCATGCCGGTATTTTTTTATTAAAGGGTCTATCTTGATTGATGTAGCAGAGCCATTGCTGGTCAGGGCTGTTGCGAAACATAATCAGTAGCGATCTGGCTGGCCCGAGCGGTTTTCTCACCTTTTGTTCCCAACTTTGCACTGTCTTGATACTCACCGTTACTAAAAACCTATGATAATCAGCATTATCTGGGTTTATCTACATCGTCAACACCACCGCTTACCGGAGTAAGTCTTACGCAGCTCTTCTGTAGGGATTAACGTCAAGCTGTAACGTGTCCCGACGGGATCGGATAGACGAATCGCCTGGGAGGCTGTCCGAGAATAGGCTGCCCTACTGCGGCGACAGCAAATTGGTCTAAAAATCCGCTTTTGTTCGGCAAA
>NZ_JAHHPO010000144.1 GCF_024606365.1 Endozoicomonas sp. ONNA2 | reverse complement strand
ACGTCCATGGCAACGTCCATGGGGTTATCCGCCTCGGTGAACAGTGCCGCCTCTACCCATGCAACGGGTATGTATTCATTGCCTTCGCTGCACAGTTCGGCAACGGCCATGAATGCCACCACGGTTTTCCCAGCCCGGTCCAGCCTGTCCGGTTCCAGCAAGGGCGCTGTTGCTGCCAATGCATCAGCAACGTCAACAACGGCCAATCCCGATTCTGTTTCGGTTTTTGCCAGCCCGATTGGTATGAGTACGGCGTCGTTTAATTATGCAAGCCCGACTGTTGTTGATTCTGCTTCTGCAAGCCCGACTTTTCAGGATTCTGCTTCTGCAAGCCCGACTGTTCAGGATTCTGCCTCTGCAAGCATTGCCAACAGCACGATACTACTAACGGCCAGCACTCCCTCACTGGTTAACACCCTGCCACCCTGGACTGACAGTATTATCCCGACACATTCATTGGGCGGCATCACCGACATCGCGCCCGCCAGGACTACCCAGGCCCTGTCCAGTTCGATGGTCGCTACCAATTTAACACTGGAGCAGCAACTGACCGCCATAGTCGACGACATGGGCAAATCAACCAATCTCGGCATGTTCGAAAATGACCTGGTTTACTTTCAACAACTGTTTCCGGCCCTTAACTTCACGGAATTAGTCACCTTTGTTAAGGAAAGTGCCAGGGATTTTGCCGGATATATGCTGCTCGAGGGCATTGAAGCCTTCGCCCAAACGCTCAATGGCACGTTCACTAATGCCACTTTCCCTAATGCCACTTTCCCTAATGTCGCTCGTCACTATTTCGATATCGTAGCCGCCGGGGTGGATGATATTATTCATGAGTTCAACACCACAATTGCGCCTACCTCGACCACTGGCACAACGACAGTAGCCCATCACCATCGTTCAAAAAGAATGATCTTTTCCCAGCAGGATTTCTTAAGCAGAATCAGGCTGCTGCTAGGGGCGGAAGATGCAGTTGCGAGAGACAACATGGTCCCGCAACTGTTGGAGTTTTTACGGGGTTTTTCTGCAATGCGCAATGAATTTACCCTTACGGTGCAGCGTGGCGTTGCAGGAGGCCCGGATGCAATAGCGCTTGCCAATCAACTCCGTCAGCCGCTGGGGATGGCCAATTATTTGGCGCAATATGAGTACGAGGTCTTTGATTCGATATGGCATCAAGACTATCAGGCACTTGGTAGAGCAGTGTTTAAAGTTAACACCCTCTTTTTTGTTAGCGAAAATGCTCCGCCACAACATATGGACATGATGCAAGCGCTCAGGGCTATGGTTCGTGACTTGATGCTGCGTCTCCAACGGATATCTCTGGGGGCCCCCAATCTGCCAGCTATGACGATTATAAGAGATGTCATCGATTTCTCTTTGATATGGAACCCTTTGAGACTAATGATGCGTGATCAGCAAGAAGTTGAAGGCATATGTCTGGGGGATGTCGTGTCATTGACCGTTGCCAGCCACTTTGGAATTTCTGTTAGCAGCTCTTTAAATGCTCTGGTCAATGCTGTTTTCCTGGGTGCCGGATATGCTCGATTACCCGCTCTTGTCAGGACCTTCCTACAGGAACTTGCGGGTATAAGTACGACTGCAACTGGCCGCGAAGGTTTATGGCGTAGCCTGGGACTGAAAACAGGCAGTCAGTACCTTAATAAAATTGGCCAGAAAGTTGAGCGACTTGGGCTTGGAGTCTATGGTGGAGAACCATTTCTTACAATCCGGTCAGTGCTGTCAAAGATGGTTGCAGCGTTCAATGCGAAGGCAGCTCAGTTACCCGCAGGGGCAGATACTAATGTTCTGTTTAGCATCTCCCCCTGTGTCGGACATATCGTGTTTGCAAAAATACAAAGGATGAATAATCAACTAGCCCTGACCATTTCTGATACTGGAAGCTATTTGTACGTGGCCACCGCCGATTCAATGGACCAGTTAGTCGCAAGGGCCATGGACGTACTGAAACAGCTGGCTGAGGGATACAAAC
>NZ_JAHHPO010000143.1 GCF_024606365.1 Endozoicomonas sp. ONNA2 | reverse complement strand
TGCCAATACCACGACCCCTGCTGGCTTGCCTTTGCTGCATACTGCCGCCGAACGCGGCGACCTGCAGCTGGTACAACTGTTGTTGGAGCAGGGGGCCACTGTCAACCTGCTGAGTCGGGAGGGAAAAACCCCCGCATTGATTGCCGTTGACAAGGGTCACAAATCGGTGGCCAACAGGCTGATCAAAGCCGCAGGTGCAGGGGATATTGAAACTATCTTAGCAGAAGCTGTCGCTCGCGAAGACGTCAAAGTGCTCAGTCGGTTGCTCCCGGTGGCTGAACTTGGTGGCAGCCAATTCCGGCAATTGTTCCATCAGGCGGCAGTGAACAAACAGCGTCCGGTGGTCAATTATTTCGCCATGCAAAGTACTCTCAGTGTGGAAATTGCTTTTCTCATGGCGGTTTACAATAACGAGTTGGGAGCGGTCACTGAATTTCTCAAGGCAGGTATTTACAAAAGCCGTGGTTGTTCGCCGTCGTATTTATTGATGGCGGCAGTACGCAGGGAGGAAGAGAAGGTTAAAACCTTCATTCAAGGGGGTGTGGATGCCAGCAATGATATTAAACTGGCGGCGCAAGCCAGGGAGACGGAAGCACTGTCAGTACTGGTATCGGGTTTTGCTGACATTGAGGCAAGAAACCAGCAGGTTGAGGCACTCATTTTCAGGGAGGTTGACGATCCATCAGTGCTTTCATCGCTGGTAGCGGTTGAGCGTGACTCCGGGGCTGCTGGTCTCAGGGCTATCCTGTTTTCGATTTTGGCAAGGAGTACAAAAGCCCATAATGTTCTCCACAGTGCGCTGGAAAGAATACAGACTATTGACGATGAAAACCCCGGGGAGAACCAGGAATGCGCTCCGGCCCAGTATCGTCAGGGAAAAGGGCCACGGGTGAGTGATGTTGAGACGCCGATTGCCAGCTCTTTGATAAGGCAATCCTGCACAGACGCTATCAAACACAATCAGGCTCAGCTGAAGCAGAATCAGGCTGTAATCCAGGCATTGATAAACGCCGGAGTTGATCTTGATATCACTGACGACAGAGGGGTCTCTTTCCTCGCTCAGGCGATACAGGGGAACTGCCAGGACATTGTCCGGTCCATTCTGGATTGCTGGAAACGCCCGGACCCGCTTCTTGACAACTCTGCTGCACCACAGCCAGATGGTCGAATTAACACATACCGCTCAATGATACTGACCGATGCCCTGGAGTTGGCCATTGGCCTGGACCGGCAGCACATGATCATGCTGTTGCTGGACGCTGTGAACGGGATGAAAAATGTTCAGTTTGATCGCTCTCGACTTGATGGTAATAGCAACATCCTCTATAGAATTGCGCACATGGGCAACACCCGGCTGCTGCGGGAACTCTGGCAACTGGGCTTCCGGGCTACCCCGAGCCTGCAGCAAATTGTACATCGCGCAGACAAAAATAAGCTGCAACAGCTTGTTGCGGCAGGCGTTAAACTGAACGCTACCGATGTGGGCAGCCAGATGCATCCACTGCTGTTGGCCGTCACTTTGCGTGCCACTGATCTGCCATTGGTGCGCTCCATGGTAGCAATCACTGATAATCTTGAAGATGTTATTTGTGACCAGGCCCTGAAAACACAAAAAGAAGTGTTGTCACAGCTTTGTCAAATTGTGGCTGAAGACCACACACGCATTATGAATATGCTGGTGCGTGCTGCTAATGGCGAAAATCACGGTCTTTTCCAGACACTGGCGGGCGTGCAGCAGATGGCTGGCCAACTTGGCCGGTGCCTGAGTGATGCCGCACACCGTGGCCATAACAAGGTCGTCAGTGAACTGCTCAACGTTGGTGTTGATATCAACGATTCCAACCTGGGGTTGTTTCTGTATGAAACAGCCCTTGAACATCCGGATATTGCCAAACTGATGGTGGACCATTGGCAAGGTAAAGCGAACAGAAATTGCCGGGTTATTATCAAGGAATCGGTCAATTTGGCCAATCATAAACCCGGTTCGCAGCAAATTTGTGTCTTTTTAAACAGTTTGTCGGGTATGGCCAGGTCGGAGGAGTGTTAATGTTTTACCTGATTACCACTGATCGTACGTCATGATACAGAGAAAG
>NZ_JAHHPO010000142.1 GCF_024606365.1 Endozoicomonas sp. ONNA2 | reverse complement strand
GGCCTGGCCTGAGCACCTGAAACTTCAGGCCCGTGACCGACTATTAACCCTGTACAGCCAGTTCCGGGCGCTGCTGGAGCAGACCACACCCAGAGATATCATCGATGTGCTGGCCACCATTCGCCAGATTCTCCGTCACTGTGCCGCTACCGTGAGCACACCAGGGCAAGTCAACGCCCTGGTCCGGCGGGCATTTATGGACAGCCTGGCCGGTGCCGTCACCCATGATTGCCAGCAGCGACTGAACACCCTCAACCGCTGGTACCAGGGCCAGTATCCGGAAGATCTGTCCTTTATAGCGGGGGTCGACCGGAGCTTTGCTGTTTTCCTGAAGGAACTGCAGGCCGCCTACCCCGATGGTGACTTCTCGCCAAAGCCTGTCCAGCAACTGGCTTACCGCTACTGGCAAAGTCTGGACAAGGATGACTCGGGGCGCACCGCCATTCTGGTGGAAGGCCCGGCAGGCTGGGGCAAGGATTTTGTGCTGGACAGAACCATCCGGCTCTGGCAACAACAGCAAGGGATGAATCGCCCGTTTGTTCATATCAATGCCAACCCGAACCAGTGGACCGCCTTGGCAGAGAACGTCAAACAGGCCATGAGCCAGGGGCAACTGATCGCCGTCAGTGAGCTTAACCTGATTCCCGGCCACTACGTCGAAGGGTTGCTGAATAATGTGTTGACCGGCCACGCAGCGCCGGGATTTCGCCTGTTTGCCACCATCAATCCCGGCTATTTTGCCGGACGGGAAGCGCTGAGCCAGGCCCTGACCAGCCGCTGCACCCAAATCAGGCTGGCGGCCCTTGAACCGGAGGACCTGGCCAGGCTGGTGCAGGGATTGCCCGACATACCCGGCGGGTTGCCCCAATGGCTGGCGGGTCACTTCCACCAACTGGCCACAGCGCTGCATCAGCAAAACTGCCCGGTGCAACTGGCCCTGGACGACCTGTTCAGCAGCGCCCGGCATCTGGCCAGTCAGCGCCCCGGACAGTGGGATCGGGCCTTGCGACAACACCTGTCACTGCCCTTTCGCGCTTTAAAGACACCGCTGCCGCCGCTGCAGGAAGATACCGCACGCCTGGCACGAATCAACCGGGAAGAACAACAGCACCGGGCGACCCTGGCCAATAGCATGTCCGGACTGTTGACGCCCATCACGGTGACACCGCAGACAACAGATCAGGACGTCATGACGATTGTGCAGGCCATGCAACAAGGCCTGAAGAACAGCCGCAGGAGCGGGTCAACGATAAAGCCGAAAAAAACCGGTCAATTGGCTTACCCCTGCGCATTTGGCGATATTGTGGCTCCCCGGCACTTCAAGATCACCAGATACTTCCCTAAAAACCCTTACGATGCCCACAAATATCGTCTCTTTTTTCTCCAGACCCATCTGGATGAAGA
>NZ_JAHHPO010000001.1 GCF_024606365.1 Endozoicomonas sp. ONNA2 | reverse complement strand
GGTTAAGGGTATGGAGCCTGGTTTTCGGGGGATTTCATCTTGCTGGCCAGGTACGAACGGCGGTAATGGTGTGCCGGTGATGGATTGTAATTGTGGAAACGTACTCATATTGCACACCTTGTTCACCAATGATGCCGAACAAGTCTGATTCAAAGCGTACAGGAGATTTTCGGGAGTGAGCCTTCCCAACTTATTGGCCGCAGAGAAGATGTCATAAACCATTTTTTGTAAAACTTTTGCATGCTCCCCGGAAACAATCGACTTTCTTTTATGGTTGGGTAGACCCAGCATTTTTGCCAGAGGTTCTGCCTCAAAATCCGGATTCTGAATCAGCATGTCGGCCAGTTCTAACCATTGATATGGCGTAAATACCGGGCTTGCCTGTTCAGAACCACCGGCGGTCATGTTACTCAATAACCGGTTGGCTATTCTGAACTCCATCACCTCCGGTTTATTAAGGATGCGGACAACGTCAGTAATGGATAAACCGCCTTTGCTATTTCCACGGTTTTGCTGGTAAATCAGTTCCAGCAAAATCACTCTTTTAAGAGTATCAGGAAAAAACTTGATTTTTTTCTGCATCGTCATCAACAGGGGGTGTTTAACTAGCTCGGAATAACCACAGACCTGTGCCAGATATTCCGGGAGGATTTGCATTTGATTACAAAAAACGGAAACCAAATCCCGTATACTTAATAACCGATCGGGCTCGCCGTTATTTTCTGATAACCTCCTTTTGGATTGGTATTCTGGAAGCTGATGATAATCTAGGCCCAGTTTGGGACAAACTTTCGTCTCGACTACCCAGTGACCGCAACTTTCACAAATAACAGCACACAGATTGACCAGGGTCAGCAGTTGCTGTTCGGCTGCCCGCCATAACAGTTCTGCGACATAGACATTCCATTCTCCAACCATTAGTGGCAACAATGCATCCCGGTCAGCGTCAGGCAGATCTAATCTGGCGGCAAGAGAATAACGATCTGCTTCATCCAAGTGCTTATTAACGATCAGGTAAGCATCTCTGGGTGAAATCCTGTCGTACCACGACCGGTTGTCATTGTTATAGCAATCAGGCTCCGCCGGGGAGAGAGTTCCGCAGTCAAAAAAGCTTTTTGCCCTGGTAACAATTTCCTGTTTTCTATTGAAAACGTATTGATGCGGGAAAATGCGTCTCAAAAAGGCGTATGTGCTATTTCTAAATTCTTCATACAGTGCCATATCCATAAGTTCGCTGACCCCCTGAACCAACCTTTCTGGTAGCAAAAGGTTTGATGTTTCAGCGCAGGTGAGTAATTCGCACAACTTGCTCTCGGGATTGCTCAATGCAAGGTTTGTATCGATGCTTTTTATCATGTCATAGGGAACCTCCAGTACTAACCCAAGCCCTTGCCACTGTTGTGCGTCTATACCAGCATCTTTCAGACATTTCAGGGCATCTTTGACAGCGTCTGTCATCGGTACCCGGCTACCCTCTGTAAGTGCTTGTGAAATATTTCTTGAGGTAACTGACGATGCGGTGACGTGTGGATGCAGAACTGAAGTACCTTGCGGGACCTGTGGAACTGTTATCTCAGAGAGCAGCCTGACAGGGCATGCTTGATTGGACGGTATGGTGCTGTCAGATTCAGGCGAACGGGCCTCCCGGGGTGACAGGATTGGAGCATGTGAATGAGTTGGAAAATTATTCATGGAAAAATTACTTTTCGTTGGCCTGATTTTTTTGTTGGACTCGTTAATTGAATAAAAATTCCAGATAATCCCTTTGTTAACCCGGATATTTCCAGTTCATGGCTGAACGCTGTGCCGTTTTATTGTGTTGGTGAAAAAGAAACAGTGACAGATATTGAATCTTGAATGTGTTCAAATACAAAGGCCCTGACTTTTCGATTTCCTTGACTTTAGTCAAGAATCAAGACCTGACCCTCGCTTCGTGACCCTCGCTTCGCTCGGTGGTTGGGATGGCGATATGGGCGATGTACTTTCAGAACCAGTAAAGGGCTGAGGAGCTAATCGGCAGCAACACTTCGGTCAAAAGCTGGCTGAAACAGACGATCACGAACGTAGACTGTATTGTCCCTTCCAGCGATTGCGAGTGAGGTTTCATCCGCATAGTACCAGCTTTGATTGTCCTGATTCGAAGAGCCAATCACCACCATATGGTCATCAAAGCTGGCAAACTTGGCATGACTGGCGCCATCACCTGATCGGTTCTCCTCGACCGGCTCATTCCCCCCGGGGGCAACATACCAGCGAATATCCAGGTTTGAACTGTTTTTGGAGAGTGACTTCAGCTTTTTGACCGCTTTTGCATTGGTACCACCAGCGCCCAGAGCGCTTTCACGCTGCTCATTGAAACGCTTGGACAATAACAGCTCGACCTTCACCCCGCGGTGGGCTGCGGCGACTAACGCTTTGATCAGAACCGGATTATTCAGGTTGGGCAACTGAATGGAAATTTTCCTTTCGACATCACTCCAGAAAATCTCAGGCTGCCCAGTTTGTTAACGAGAGCTTTGGTATCAGGTCTTGAATCCATTCAAAAGGAAGACCTAAGCCAGTTTCGGCTCCCCTGGTTTTTGCGTCAAGAGGAAAGACCTAATGGAATGGTCCGCCCCGCTCCCCAAACGGCTTCAAATGAGCCAAAATTAGAATGAGTTGTTCGGACATCATTCAGAATAAGAAGCGGAGCGAACCATGGGTAAGCATAACAAAGCAGAAGCCAGTCAGAAAGCTCAGGTTGCCTTCCTGGGAATTGACCTGAGCAAAAAGAGTTTTCAGTTGCATGGTGTTGATGCCAGAGGTCATGTGGTTCTCAAAAAGAAACTCAACCGCAAGGCTCTCTTGCCCTTTATTGCTAACCTGCCTGAATGTGTTATCGGCATCGAAGCTTGTGGCGGATCACACTACTGGTGTCGTAAGTTCACCGAGCTGGGTCATGACGTTCGCATCATAGCTCTCCAGTTTGTCAAACCTTACGTAAAGTCGAACAAGAATGACGCTGCTGATGCTGAGGCTATCTGTGAAGCTATGCAGCGCCCCAGCATGCGCTTCGTGCCAACCAAAACGATTGAACAGCAGGATATTCAGAGCCTGCATAGAATACGTAGCCAGGCAGTGGCCAGAAGGACTGCGTTGGGTAATCAGATCAGAGGCTTGCTGATGGAATACGGGATCATTATTCCAAAGGGGATATCCTTCATCCGCAAACAGATCCCTCTGGTTCTGGAGGATGCTGAAAACGGTTTAACAGTACTATTCCGTGAGCTTCTCAGTGAACTGTACGACGAGATGAAACACCTGGATGAGCGGGTAGAGAAGCTTGAGCAAAAGCTCGAAATCATCGCAGCCAGCAATGAAGCTTGCCGGCTTCTGTTAACCATACCGGGCATTGGGTTGCTCAGTGCCACAGCACTGTTTGCATCGATTGGTGACATCTCGGCATTTAAAAATGGTCGGGAACTTGCCGCCTGGCTTGGCTTGGTACCCAAACAGCAATCTACCGGTGGAGTGCCCACCTTACTGGGCATCAGCAAACGGGGTGACACCTACCTGCGAACCCTGTTGATACACGGTGGCAGAACCGTAGTCAGGGT
>NZ_JAHHPO010000141.1 GCF_024606365.1 Endozoicomonas sp. ONNA2 | reverse complement strand
TTGTCGAAGTTCGGTGGCACGACCCTTCGACAAGCTCAGGGTGAACGGAAATCGGAAACTTATTAAAAGAAAATTCCTAACCGCTGCGAGGACTACATCATCATCCGAAATGATGGCATTGATTGATTATCGTGTGGTTGATGTGCTGTCCAGCAGTGCAAAAATCCCAAGGGTCAAAGAGTCTTGTGTAGAAGAAACTTTGCTGGAGTTCGAGAGCGGGGCAGAGGCAATAACAGCTCGAACCTATGTCCTCGGGAGTAACGGTATCCGTTCGTTATCACTCTCTACAGAATTGAACAATGGTTGCTGTATATCATCATCGGAAAGACTGTCCGCCCTGCCTCTGAGGCTCGTAATGGCTACCCGCAGCCCTGGCTCTGTGACAACAATAGCGATAGATGCACACACCAACTCCAATCAGCAGTAAGAGCACTCCACCCAGGGCGATACCGGCTATGGCAACGCCATCTAACCGTGAAGCCGCCGTGCCACTCTTGCCGGGGGTGGTTGGAACGCTGACTATGGATGCGTTACTCAGACCCAACATTGTCATTGTCGGGCCACTCTTGCTGGAGGTAGGTGGAAGTATTGTCGGGGTAACAGGGCATAACTCAAACTGGCGGGTATTATTTCTGATCAGCTCCATAAAATCATCATCACCAGGTTGGCAATCCCTTGTCACCAGACGATGGTCAATGCCTGCACATAAGTTATCCAGCCCACAACGGTGGTCGGTATTGTTCAGCCAATGACCATTAATACCGACATTACAGATATCGGGATTACGCCCACCCCTGAAATCGGCTTTTGAATTTTTACCCAGATTATCAACCTTGCAGTTTAATGCCTTGGTGCTAACAATGGCGCCACCAGAATCAATATCCCCCGCACCGATACCAGCCGTTGACTCATCGCCCAAGGTTAACACTGTACAATTCAACGCGGTGGTGTCGGCAATTGTTTTTGATACAGTACTACGTCTGACCATGCCCGCCCCGATGCCAGCGCTTCCACCATGACCGTAGGATGACACATTGCAGTTCACGGCTGTGGTATTGGCAACAGTAGGAGTATCGTTAACCATCCCTGCGCCGATGCCTGCCATGCCACGTTTACCGGAAGCTTTTACGGTACAGTTCATCGCTGAGGTGTTGACAACCGTGCCACCAAAAGAAGCTCTGCCCACGCCGATACCTGCGCCTCCTTTCATGCCGGAGGTTACCACCTGGCAGTTCACCGCCGTGGTGTCAGCAACCGTGCCAAAGGTACGCGCATAACCCGCGCCAATGCCAGCCGAGCCAATGCCAGAAAATTCTGATTCAGTTGCACCAGCGTTTTCCACTTGGCAATTCACCGCCGTGGTGTTGGTAACCCTGCTGGTATAATGTTCAAGCCATCCTGCGCCAATGCCTGCACCTCCAAAGCTGGTTGACACTTTACAGTTCACTGCCGTAGTGTTTGCAAGCGTCGCACCTTTGATGCGCCCGACGCCAATGCCTGCCCATCCACCATAGGGGCTTACCACTTTACAGTTCACTGCTGTGGTGTTGGCAACTATGCCTTTGCGAAGAAGGTACCCTGCGCCAATGCCTGCCGCTCCGCCACGCCCACCATGAGAGGCTGTCACTGTGCAGTTCACTGCTTTGGTGTTGGCCACTATATTATTGTCACCAAGATAGTTATAGTTATTGTCACCAACATACCCCGCGCCAATGCCTGCCCCCACAGATCCAAGATTTCTGGCAGAGGCTGCCACTGTGCAGTTCACCGCTGTGGTGTTGGCAACCTTGCCTCCCAGAAGCCTGCCCGCGCCAATGCCTGCTTTAGCAGTATTACCAATATCAAATGTGAAGCTGGAGGCTACCACTGTGCAGTTCACCGCTGTGGTGTTGGCAACCGTTCCACCTCTGACATCCCCCCCGGCAATACCCGCATGGGCATCTTTACCAAAGGCCACTACCCGGGCATTGTCAACGCAAATATTACTGACTGTGGCCTTGTCCGAAATTTTGCAGGCCACCACCGCGGTCGGGCCTTTGGATCTTATATTAACATCAGTAAAGCTCAGGTCTTCCACACGGCCCTCACCGGCCAGCGTTTCCAACAGGCACTTGGTGAGGTTGCCAATGGTCCCTTTTTCGCCGAGGATAATGCCGGTAAACGGATGAGTGTCATTACCAATGGACTGGCGCAATTGGCCACCATCAATATATGCAACAGTTTGCCGGTAATTGCCATTGAGCGGGCGGTCCGGGACTTGGCCAATCTTGCCCAGGGTTTCGGCATCCGCCACCGGAATCCACGGGTCGTTGTCGCGGTTGGAGGGTAATGCCATGCCAACAGCAGCAAGACCAGACAGCACTCCCAGCACCAACGCTGTATTCGGCCGCTGACCAGCACGCTGTGCCAGGCTGGCCGTTTTACGATGTTGCAGCGATAAGCTCTGTTGTGTGTCTTCATCGTTGTCATTTTCCGGGGTTCCATCGCAGGTATTGTCCGGTAAAAACGTTACTACCCCAGACTCCCTGAATACATCCAAACTGCCCCATCGTCCCTGTGGTTGTGCAGACGTTATTGTTTCAGGTCGCCAGCCGCTTGCGCTGCCGCCCCCGGACACGTTCTGTGGCTGTATCATCACTACTAACCTCATATTGGCATTTATTGTTGTGCGGTTTATCTGCTGTCCAATAGACCAAAAAACTCCGCAAGGGAACAAAGCTGAAGATGACTTATGAAAGAAACACTCAGCAGGGCTGATTATAGACAGGCTTATGGAATGAGAAATAATTATTCCTGATTACCACTGATCGTACGTCATGATACAGAGAAAGTTTATTTAAGAAT
>NZ_JAHHPO010000140.1 GCF_024606365.1 Endozoicomonas sp. ONNA2 | reverse complement strand
CAGGCCGGTTTTAGTATGCCGTTACGGTCGTTACGCACTTTTTCACCCTTCCGGCCATATGAGGAGCAAGCCATGACCCGCTGACCCAAAACCCCGTTACAGGATCAGGCCGATGAAAACCGGGAACAGTTAATCCGGTATCTGTTACGCCAGAGCGAGGCCCGGCAGGTGATGTTCCTGCGCTCCCTAAGTTCCGATCGTTTGCGGTATGAGCTGGAGAGCCAGCTAAGAGCCAGAAAATGAAAGTCTTGCTTATATCCTACATTGCAGTACAATTAATCCTACAATGTAGGATATTTTATGGAATTTATAGAAACCAGTGTGTTTACCAGAATCATCACTCAACTCATGCCTGATGATGATTATCGGGCCATGCAGGAGGCCATGATCGCCCAGCCCGATATTGGCAGCATCATCAAGGGAACCGGTGGTTTGCGGAAATTTCGCTGGAAGCTGAATGGCACCGGAAAGCGGGGAGGGTCACGCATTATCTATTACTGGCAAGTCAGTGAAGACACGTTCTACATGCTGTATGCCTACACCAAAAACCAGCAAACAGACCTGACCGAAGACCAGAAAAAAATATTAGCAGAACTAGCCAAGGAGTTACGCAATGGATAAAAAAGCATTTGAGGAACTGACTTCCAGCCTGAAAGAAGCGGTTGCCATAGCCAAAGGAGAAAAGAAGGCTTCACGGGTGCATAAGTATGAAGATATTGATGTAGCCAGTATCCGGAAAGCAACCCATCTATCTCAAGAGAAGTTTGCAGCCCTTATTGGCGTAAGCATTAAGACAGTTCAGGGATGGGAGCAAAAGGTCAGAAAGCCACTTGGCCCTGCCCGGTCTTTGTTGATTATGTTTCGTAATAACCCGCACCAGGCGATGGCTTTGCTTCATCAATAGTTACCCGGAGAGACAACTGAGGAGGAGAAAACAGTGAACGGGCTGAAAATTCAGCCCTCTGCAATCAACGGTTACGGTACTGACGGATGGATTTTTCCAGATGTTTTCTATTTGCTTCATTGCTGAGCAGAAATCGAGTCTCCTCTTCAGAAGTATCACTCAACTCCCAGGCCAGCAATTCGGCAATCCATTGATTAATGCTTTTCCCCTGAACCTGCGCCTTTTGGGCAATGCGGGCATGCAATGCCTCGGAAATCCTGAGCATCAGCTTTCCGGAAAAAGGTTTTTGCGGAGACTTTCCAACAACAGCACAGGCTTCCAGATAGTCATCCACCGCCTCATGAAACGCCGATTTCAACTCGATAACGGACTGCCCGTGAAAGCCGACCCGGTCTTTAATGCCAGCAATATGGCCAATAAAACAACCATCGTCATCGCTGTAAACGATGCTGGCAGCGTATCCCAGATAGGTCATGGTATTCATGGTTTGACTCCAATTCGGCTGAGAAAATCCCGTGCGTCCCGCACCTGGTAAGGTTTGGCCTCCTTATGGGGATGCGGCCTGTGAAAGGTGGCCATTTCCCCCTGCTTGTGAAACCGGACACGGGAGCCACGCCCTTCAAGCATCTCGGCTCCCACGGCCATCAATAACGCTTCGATGGCTTTCCATTCCAACTGTTTTGGTGCCGGTTCCTGATAAATCGCCAACAGTGTTTTGCGGTGCTTGCTATTCATTTATCCAGTTTAATTTATAGTATCAATATTTGATACCATTTATTAAGTATTTTTGTTTTGTTAATGACGATGAACACGGCGGCATCTTTGGCGTAACGGTTGATTTTGATTGTGCAGAAGCGCATAATTACATGCATATAATCAATGATTGACAGGACGACCGATCATCTTCATTATGCATCTTGCAACGGCAAAATCCGTTGCCGGGCTTGGAACCCCGATCTGACGTGGAGCACTAAAAGCGCTCATTTAATTGCGCTTTTTTTTGTGCAATCGCTTAGCCCCCCTTTATGGCGGGCTGGGTGGGGACGGCTTAGGCCGTGCCGATTACCTACGTCATCGGTGTTCCAATCCCATCCAGTTCGCCCCCAGTCAGTTTGGAACCTTCTGGTGGCGGTAATACACCGTACGTAGGAGGCTCTATGTCTGCCTTAGTTGAAATCATTCCATCCCCAGAGATGGTCCTTCCTGAGCTGAAATTTGAAAATCAGCAGATCACCTGTAGTTCTCTTGATATTGCTATTCATTTTTAAAAGCAGCACAAGAACGTTTTGCGCGATATTCGAAACCTGGCATGTTCTCAAGAATTCACTGGGCTCAATTTTGAGCCCAGTGAATACACAGACCCAACCGGTCGCAAACTGGAAAGCTACAAAATCACCCGTGACGGCTTTGCTTTTCTGGCCATGGGTTTCACCGGCAAAAAAGCCGCCGCCTGGAAAGAGG
>NZ_JAHHPO010000139.1 GCF_024606365.1 Endozoicomonas sp. ONNA2 | reverse complement strand
TCAGGATGGCTATACACCTTTGCACTTTGCTGCTGAGAATAATAGCGTCAGATGTCTGGAAGCCCTGATCAAGGCTGGGGCCAATATCAATGCCAGAGAGAAAAAAAATGGTTATACGCCTCTGCATATTGCCGCTGCCAGGGGCAGCACCGAATGCCTGCAAAATCTGCTTGAATTCGATGGCGTGGATATCAGCAGGGCTCTCCATTGCGCTGCCGCAACCGGCAATGCAGGGGCCGTCAAGGCGTTAATGGCCTTTCCGGGTATCCAGGTCAATGAAAAGGATAACAACGGCGATACCGCTTTCCACTTGGCTGTTCGTAATGGCAAAACAGAGAACGCCAAGGTGTTGCTGGGCATTGATCGCACCTTGGGGTTTGCGGCTCTCTACTCAACTGACCGCAAGTTCGTCAAGTTATTACTGGTCAATGACCGCTCGTTTTGGCTAGAGGCTCTCAAGGCTCTCCACTGCGCTTCCAGCAGTGGCGACACAGAGTTTGTCAAGTTATTGCTGGCCATTGACCGCTCTCTGGCCGAATACAGTGATCACAATGGCTGGACGGCTCTACAGTTCGCTGCAGACAATGGCTGCATAGATACCGCCAATGCATTGCTGGGCTGTTGGCGAACCCGCAATCAACTCAAGAATCTCAACAAAAAGAATATAGATGGCGATACGGCTCTCCACTTGGCTGCCCATGGTGGCTACCCAGAGATCGTCAAGGCATTTCTGGCCATTCCCGGTATCCGGGTCAATGATAAAAATAACACAGGCTGTACGGCTCTTGACCTAGCCACCAGCAATGGCCACACCGTGTGCAAGGAACTCCTTGAGGAACAGGACCGGTCCTGATTCTTGATCTGACCATTTAAAGCTCCACCTCATACTGCGCCAGATCGGGCGCACTATTATTGGTCTCAACTTTCAGAATAAATGCCTTTTCCGCCCACTGACTTGACGGTAATAACCGAACCATCCCGAAGCTCTGCCTGGCATCAAAACCCGGCCATGGTTATAAATAGCGGAGCCATTGCTGGAGGTATGTTCGAAGTATTGCTTCACATAAATCTTGAATTTTCTGATTTTTATACCATTCTCTAAATCACTACTTTTTATCCATGCTTATCAATATGGTTCTAAAGTCTTTCAATTATATCGACTGGTCTTCTCTTGAAGAAAAATGCACAGGTGTGCAAAAGAGTTAACTGCCTTGAAACACGATATAGAGAGATGGAAGAAAGGGTTGATAAAAATAGTGAAAAAACGCAGTAAGTCACCATCGTCTAAAAGTTATCAAACAGCTTGCAAACGCAGTGATTCTACTGGCCATACCACTCAGGAAAGTGTTGCTCCAAAAATAACAAACCCAACCCAAAAAGTCTGAGACAGCCTTAAGGAAATTATTATGAATCCAACTCATGGTGCCACTCATCAATATCATGCTTTTGGTCCCAATCATCCCACCGGAGCACCGCCACCTTACAGCGAGTCTGCCACTCCCAGGCCTACGGAGGTAGAGGCGGCCAGAACATTGATGAACCAGATGTCTGGTATGGGTTTTAGCCACCCGGAGTGCAAGCCCATTTTAGTGCGTCTGATCGGTTTGTATAATGCCTTGGCGGAACGTACGGAAGATAAGCTATTGCTTGCAGCACAGGATGAATTTAGTGCCTGCTATCCAAAACTGAACCATTGGATTAATAGCAACCTGGTCTTTCTTCGCGACAATCAGGTTTTCGAACTTGCCTTTGTCAGCGGCCGCTTGTCCGAATATCAGAATGCGCAGGTCAACTCGAACAGTGTTGATCAAACCAGAACAGATTTTTTTCGCCGGTATTTCCAGCAGGAGGGAACGACAAACGGGCTACAAAAGCTTGGATTACTGGGTAGCCTGGATATTTTATACGCAACTCAGCATGCTAGCATGTATGCGACTTATCAAGGCCGCCCGGAGCTGGAACTGATAACAGCAACGCAAGAGACAATCAAGTTTGACTTTGCAGGCGTGTTTAAGATAGTTACTGAGGTTTCCGCCGAATGGCGATGGCTTGCACGCGGACTAGGAAATGATGAACCCTACATAAAAAAAGTTTTCAGTGACTGCAAAGGTAGTTGTCAAAAAGCAGTGCTTACCGTGGTGAATGATTTTGCCCTTCATGGGGGTACAGAATACGAGTTGATCCCAGCATTAGAGAGAATGGATAAAAACAGACTTGCCCAAAAACTGAATCTTTACTTGCAGTCTGGGAGGTCATAATGACTTGGAACCACAAAGGTCACTAAGAAGGGATTTTCTTTTCCTTCGTGTCCTTTGTGGTTCGTCAAAAAAGTAACGGCTCCGACAAACTATTCGAAGACTTCCGTTATCTCTGCTGTTTTAGTTCCTTGCATATACAAAATATTCTGAATACAGGAATCCAGATCTTTTTTTAATTCCTGATAATCTTCATTACCTGATGTCACAGAAAGTACATTGTTCATAATAGGATGACCTTGGCTTATCAAAAACTGTACTTTTTTTCCAAAAGTAATGAATTCATCCTCAACTAAAGAAATAAAATTTGGTTTTTGAAAAGCTTCAATACTCGTTCTGATGGCAGGCATCAGAGCAGGAAGTTCATAAAGGACCAGCTTCATAGTTTCTTGCGTTTGCTTATCGAATTGCAGTTTGCCAAATCGGGTTTTGAATTGTTCCAGGGCCTGTTCTGCTAATTCAGTAGTGATCGTTTGTGATGAATCAATTGCATTGTCATCAAATCCTAATTCCAATTCCTCATTCCAACTTTTCAGTTCGCTGATGATTGTTGCAGGGGAGGCATTCTTAATTTCTGATAGTTCATCGGCTAAAACTACCGAGTATTTCAGGATATTGTCTACCTTGGTAGAAATTGGAATAAGCCTTGATACCAACTTATAAAGCTCAACCATGTTCAACCGCAATTGTTTCAACCGCTGGTCAACACTACTGTCTGAATTGGCTGGCGCTGCACACAGACGCTGAGAGATGTTTCCTGGTCTCATCGTATCTGGTGCATGATTGCTGGCTACGGTTGAGTTTCGGACACCGCAGCTTTGGCGAACCACAAAACCACGAAACGGCCCTATCATGGCACTAACTCTCGCCAGGGGTGCATCATCAGGTCCGCTGACGATGGCTTGGTTATTGGTAGAATTGATATTACCGGTGTTGTTCATTACAACTCCTTACGTTGTGAGTACTGTGTTAGTGATGGAGGTGATAGTTTACAATAAATCTTGATATCTTTGACCAAAATGGCAACAAGAAGTTTCTGTGATTCTAATGAGGTAGTAGCAACCGTTGCATAAGACGGCGAAAAGCAAACCAGGATATTTCCAGCATAGATTGCTGTTATGAGCCAAGGCGGTAGCTTCAGATGTACTTTTCAGAACTGTCACTCCTGGAAACCTGTTCGCCTGATGGAAATAGGAAATAATTACCTGGAAATTCGTCCGCATTTCTGACTTTAGGAGAACCATCCTGCACTTGGTAAAACGAATTATTCATGAGACCGTGTTTTTCAGCGTTATTTGTCAGGATTCATCACGCTCCTTTCGCATATTCAAAATTGGCAGGTGTAATTTTTTGGCTATTTGTTGCATTATCAACAGCCATTTCCCAATATCCGGATCATCTGGGTTTGGCATATATTGAACCCGACCATAACCAAAAAAAATGCCAATAATTTTTGCCTGACTACGTTTACCTTCATGAACAACATCAGGGTAAAAAGCAATTTCATTTAAAAATGAACAATCACCAATTTCTTCCCGAGTACAACAACCCTTGTCTCTTGGTCCGAATGTTTTACGCTGGCGTAATTCTTCATCATGTCTATCACTCCCTTTACAGTAAACAGCAAGATCATTACCAGCATCTTTAGCACTCGCATAATCTTGGTAGCCAAGATCTTTTGCTGCTTCATCAAATATTGCATCAAGTTCAGCCCCGGAAAGTGGATTGGGTGACCAGTAGATAGATTTGAATATCTGCGTATCAGGCATGTTGAACTTATCAATATCCAACATGCTGAGCATGGGAACATATGCATCATTGGGGGATGCGGCAAAAATATTTTCCTTCGGTACTTGATATATGTAACCAAAAGGATACCAGAATCGCATTTCCTGTTTGTCTTCTTTAATTCTGCCACAGGAAGCAGAAATCGTGGGTCGGTTAAGTGCCAGATAATACGAGGAGCGTAATATGTCTGACGGAGTCATTTTATCGCCGTCCTCAAAAATAAATTGGCAAAACGTTGAGTACGATTTTTGCCCAACACCACCGGCGATGATGCTTGTTGGATCATTTTTTTCTTCATCCCAGCCTGCCAATTGATCAAATCGCTCAGGAATAGTGCCAGCAAGATCAAACGGTTTCCGGGGAAATGTGCGAAAAGGCTCTGTGGCAGGGTTGTCAGGGGAGCCATCAGGTTTTGTACGTATTGTTAAAGATGCCAGCTCCGGTGGCATGGCCAACATATCCAGGGTAATACCACTGGTAAATGGTGCATCTTCAGGATTGCTGACAAAAGGGCTGGAAGCCAGTTTGTTAACTGCACTGCATTCATCATGGGAATCACCGGTTTTCGTTGGGACAGACGGGTCATTAACAGATATTGATTTTTCCAATAAACCTGAATGCTCTCTCCTGTCGAAAGTGTGAGCAGGCTGACCAAGTCCAGTGTCCGAGACTGAAACGGTAGAAAGACTACGACCGATAAAATTAATGCTCTCCGGTTCTATATGGGGCAAAGGGAGTGGCGTCTCCGGTTCAGCAGGAACAATATTTTGTGAATTAATATTCATTTAAATATTTCCTTTATTAACGGTTCAGGAATTAAAGAAATTGTTTTTTATATAAATCACTAACCGACCAAATATAGCTGACCCGGACGCTGAGTAAAGAATAGTTTTAAATATTAATCAGGGCTTTGAATGGCTGCCAGTATCATTGCCACTGCACTGTCCGACATGGCATCAATGGAGTTTTTATCAAGGTAAATACCATCGTTCAATAAACGACTCATACCGTGCAGCATACTCCAGCTCACCTGGGCAAGGCGCAGACAATCAGTACCTGTTGCTGACTTGCCCTTGTCCTGCCAGCTGCGGATCAGGTCGACGCGGATCAGGTCGACATAGTGCTGAAAACAGGCAAAAGAGGCCGTTTTCAGACTCTCCGTTGGTGCACCATTTTTCCACACCGGACGACCGAACATCAGGTCATACTCCTCAGGATGCTCCCGGGAAAAATCCAGATAGGCATGGACAAAAGCCGTTAACCAGCTGTTCATGTCCCGTTCACGCATCAGTTGCGCAAAGTGTGCCTGCCACTTTTCAAACCCTTGCTCGGCAATGGCACAGAGCAACGCATTCTTATCTTTAAAATGGTGATAAGCCGCCGTTCTGGAGACCCCTACCCGTTCCGCCAGTGCACGCATGGAAATACCATCCACCCCCTGCTCCCCAATCATCCGGGTTGCCTCTTCCAGCAGCTCCTGGTGAAGGTTGCCATGGTGGTAGGATTTCTTGTAGGTCATATGTCGTTTAGATCTCGTGTATTAGCTGTTGGAGCAATCCTTGAATAACTTCCACATTTTTACCAACGCTATCCGCTGCCCGAAAGACAGAGTCCCTTGCGCTTATGCGGGCAGCGGGCATCAACCTGTTCCCTGACTGAGTATATTGATGAAGTCCGCAGTCAGTGCAAATTACCTTGACAGTGTCAAATTACCAACTTATCTTGACAGCGTCTAGATGAGGCGTCGAATCACAGGAAGGATTATAAAATGACTACTCCCTACCCACATCTTCTGGCACCGCTGGATCTGGGTTTTACCACGTTGAAAAACCGGGTTTTGATGGGTTCCATGCATACCAGCCTGGAAGAACAGCCCAATGGTTTTGAACGACTGGCGGCTTATTTTGCCGAACGCGCAGCTGGCGGTGTGGGACTCATTGTGACGGGCGGTATTGCGCCGAACCCGGTAAGTGGAGGCATGCCCGGTGCTGCCACCATGGAAACCATGGATGATGTAAGACACCACCAGTTGGTCACAGACGCGGTGCATAAGGCTGGCGGTAAAATCTGCATGCAGATCCTGCATACCGGCCGATATGCCTATCACCCAAAATGCATCGCTCCCAGCGCAATTCAGGCCCCTATCAATCCCTTCAAACCTAAAGAACTGACCACTGATGAGATCGACGAGCAGATCGAGAGCTTTGTCAACTCTGCCGCCCTGGCAAAAGAAGCAGGCTATGATGGCGTGGAAATTATGGGGTCCGAAGGTTACTTCATCAACCAGTTCATTGCCAATCGCACCAACCAGCGACAGGACGAATGGGGTGGAGAATACCATAAGCGCATGCGCCTGCCGGTAGCCATGGTGAGTAAAACCCGGGCAAGAGTAGGCCCGGACTTCATTATTATCTACCGCCTCTCCATGCTGGACCTGGTAGAAGGCGGCAGTAGCTGGGATGAAATCGTGGCACTGGCCAAAGCGATTGAGCAGGCGGGGGCCACTCTTCTGAATACCGGCATTGGCTGGCACGAAGCCCGCATCCCCACCATAGCAACAATGGTACCAAGGGCAGCCTTTACCTGGGTGACGGCCAAAATTCGCAACGAGATCAATATTCCGGTCATCACCTCCAACCGGATCAACATGCCGGAAACCGCAGAAGAAGTTCTGGCCCGTGGTGATGCGGACATGGTGTCCATGGCCCGTCCTATGCTGGCCGATGCCCAGTGGGTGAACAAGGCGGCACAAGGCCGGGCCGATGAAATTAATACCTGCATTGGCTGCAACCAGGCTTGCCTTGACCATGTCTTTGATATGAAACCGGTCAGCTGTCTGGTAAACCCCCGGGCATGCCATGAAACCGAGCTGAACTATCTGCCAACCAATGAAGCCAAGAAATTGGCTGTGGTAGGAGCGGGTCCTGCGGGCATGGCATTTGCCACCACAGCCGCCTATCGTGGTCACAACGTCACGCTGTTTGACGCTGCCGACACCATTGGCGGGCAGTTTAATATCGCGAAAACCGTCCCCGGCAAGGAAGAGTTTGCAGAAACCCTTCGTTACTTTAAACGACAGATCGAGCTGACTGGCGTCGAGCTGAAACTCAACCACAGAGTAACGGCTGACGAGTTGGAAAACAGCGACTTTGACGAAGTCATCATCGCCACCGGTATCACCCCCAGAAATCTGGCGCTGGAAGGTATTGATCATGCCAAGGTCCTGAGTTATCTGGATGTGTTCAAGGGAGCGGCGGTGGGCAACAAGGTAGCCGTTATCGGTGCCGGTGGTATTGGTTTTGATGTGTGCGAACTGATTACCCAAGAAGGACCATCCAGCAGCCTTGATATTCCGGGCTTTATGAAAGAGTGGGGCGTGGATATGACATTGGCAAATCGCGGCGGCCTGCTGAGCGAAAACGAACATCCGAAATCTTCCCGAGAAGTCTTTCTGCTGCAGAGAAAAAAGAGCAAGCCTGGCAAAAACCTCGGCAAAACCACCGGCTGGATTCACCGCTCATCACTGGCTAAACGCGGGGTACGTATGGTACCAGCCTGTGAGTACCATAAGGTGGACGATCAGGGTCTGCACCTGTCCATTGCCGGTGAACCTCAAGTGCTGGAGGTGGATAGCGTGGTTATCTGCGCCGGCCAGGAACCCATGCGAGCACTTGCCGATAGCATCAGCGGCAAGACAGTCCACCTGATTGGCGGTGCGGATGTGGCTGCAAAGCTGGATGCCAAACGGGCGATCAACCAGGGCTGCCGACTGGCTGCTTACATTTAATAGTGACACCAGCAAAGGGGGCTTGCCCCCTTGCATCCATTAAAGGCCGCCAAGATACAACGCATCCGATAAAGGCAGGGCAACCACCGCCAAATACGAAGCAATCGATAAACACAAAAATATCAGAGCCAGGGCTAAATACTCAGCATCCGACCAAGGTGAGGAGGCAGGAATCATCATCAATGCAAGACCATACGCCTATCAAACTGCTAAAAAAAATGGTTTTAGTGAAGAACTCGCGAGAAAAAAAGGGGAGTTGGCCGCTAATGCAAAAAGAGCAAAATAGCATCAGTGTCTGTGCCCCTACTTTTCAGCGCTTGTGAATGATGAAAGATTCTCGAACAGCCTCCCGGAATCACCTCAGCCTGACAACGGGGCTCTGGATAGTCTCAGGTCAAAGTACAACGCCGTTTATCAAGGAGTAAGTAGTTGGCCGAATGGGATCGTATATTTCTGGCTAAGTGGGCAGTTACTATGCAAGGCGCAACGTAGGGAGC
>NZ_JAHHPO010000138.1 GCF_024606365.1 Endozoicomonas sp. ONNA2 | reverse complement strand
TCCTCGCTACGGGGACGCCCAGTCGGGCGCTATTCTCGGACAGCCTCCTGGATTATTTCATCGTTGTTATATCAACGAAATGTAAATTATTAGAAGCAATGACCATCGAATCTTAATGGTTGTCTCGGCAACTACATATCTTGATATTTGATCATTCAAGACCGTGATCTTCTCTGTGTTTTATTTCCTTCCCTTATAAATCAAAGCCTTTATTCAGGTTTTGCTTATTTTCATGACGAGTTGTCTGATTTTTATCCCTTTTTGATAGTAAAAAAATTCATAACCAGATTCGATTATGTGATGTGACCTTAGCACTAAAACTCCTGAATAATCCGCTCCAAATTAAGTCGTCCGCATCGGTGAAGGGGCTTTTGCATTTCACCATGCATAGGAAGAAAGACGACAGTAAAAACACATATATGACACACAATTTCAGGAGTGAACTCCATGCAAAAGAAAATTCTTGCAGCTGTTGTTGCGTCCATAATGGCCGGTCAGGCAATGGCTGCTACTGTTGTTGACGATGGCACCAATACGGTGACCATTGGTGGTCACGTTGGTATGCGCTACGTTGACCAGGACACTGGTGAAACTGATGGCGACTCCAGTCGTATTAATTTTGGTTTTGAGCACAAGCTGACTCAAGACACCACCGCTTTTGCCAAGGTTGAGTGGGGCTTTGACGTAACCGACACTGATGGTGACGTATTCAGCAACCGCCTGGGTTATGTTGGTGCCAAAAACTCACAGTTTGGTACCGTGATTTTCGGGAAGGCCTGGTCTTCTTACGGTACTGTCGCTGGCTGGACTGATATGTTTGCTACCACCGGTGGTGACGCTTCTGGTTACTACGGTGCTGATGGCGATGCTCTGGGTACAGCTCGTGCAGATGACGTACTTCAGTACAGTCACAGTATCATGGGTCTGAACGTTTCTGCTCAAGCCCAGCTGGGCGAAAGAGCTGTTAATGAAGGCAATCGCGACAGCTCTTATGGAATCGCTGCCAGCTACGACCTGCCGATGGGCCTGAGCATGGGTGCTGCCTATAACCAGGCAGATGTTGATGCACCTGCTGGTCAAAACGATTACAAAGCCACGTCTGCAGTGTTTGGTTTGAAGTTTGAAGCTGACAAGATCTATGCAGCTTTCACTTATGCTGATTTGGAAAACCGTACTCTGTTTGAGAAATACGATGCTGCTGGCACTGCGACAGATGTTAGAGCTGACGACGCCAAGGGCTATGAACTGTACGCCAGCTACCAGCTGAATGATATGTTCATGGTTGAAGGTGGTTACAACCAGCTGGAAGGCGAAAAAGATGGTGAAGACTTGAAGCAAGAACTTAAGTACTTCCCATTAGCCCTGGTTTACACTCAGGGTCCAGTTCAGCTGTCCGGTACTTACCAGTTCGAAAAGAGCACCAAGCTTGTTAACAACAACGAAGTGGACGTAGACGACAAGCTGATCCTGCAAGCTCGCTACTACTTCTAATATCGAAGTAGTTGCTTAACAGCAATACCTTCGCCGGACTTTCCGGCAACAAAAAACCCGCTCCTGCGGGTTTTTTGCGTTTACGACAATGGCCGCTCCCTTGCGTTGACACCTTCGACATCTTCTACATCCTCCTGTGCTTGCTCCTGATTAAAGAAAGACGACTCCTGACCCAAATGGTTGCCCGCCGCAATGTCCGCCATTTCATAGGCATCTGCCAATGGCTCAGACAACAACTGCACTAAAGAGGTCCGCTCTGTGTGCGACGCATGACTACCGCCTGGCCGGTACGTGAAAGGCCTATGGTAATAACGGTAAATGCACGCAACCACAAAACCCGCCAGC
The DNA here is from genome assembly GCF_024606365.1 of Endozoicomonas sp. ONNA2. GTDB lineage: Bacteria > Pseudomonadota > Gammaproteobacteria > Pseudomonadales > Endozoicomonadaceae > Endozoicomonas. The sequence goes on along the minus strand of NZ_JAHHPO010000138.1, from coordinate 2,995 downwards.
ACCAGGCTGGGGCCCAGAGTGATACCAAGTATGGCCCAGGCGCTCAGGGAAGATGCCAGCGGTGCCACCGTGGGGGTGGTTAGCGCGTCTGCTGTGGTCAATGGTTCAGAAGTAGAAGTCGGTAGACGTGTAGAGGTTATGGTGCTTGCAGGCACGGTTTTCCGCAACGGGGGCATGGTGACGGTTGGCTGTGCTATCCCTGTGGGTCCAGAGGGCGGACCGGAAAAGGCCGTGGTACTTCCTGATACTTCGGCCAAGGTTTTCTTGACCGGTGTCGGCCTGGTGGTTGACAGCGCCATTGCAGTGCCCAATGTCTCAGAAGCTGACGGGCCAGAAATCGCTATGCCAGTTGATCGTGCCATCCCTGTGGTCAGTGTCACAGGGGATGCCGGGTTGGCAACGGGCAGGGTAGTTTCTGTGAATGCTCCGGTTGTCTTGCCTGCTGTCGCCGTGGCGGTCGGCGCTGCCATCGCTGTTGTCAACGGCGCAGGACAGTGCAGGTCCGGGGTGGTCAGGGTTTCGATGGAATAGAAGTCACTGTTGAAGTTGCCTGGCATACCTAATCGGTCAAGATACTCGCTGTCGGGTTGGCAGTCCGCAAGCAAGAGCGGATGAGCGAGCGGTTCACACACATTATCCAGCGGACAGACACCGGGGCTGTCAGGGAGTAGAAAATCATTGGCGTAGGTATTACAAACCCGGGTACTGTCGATATGGGTTTGCGCATGGTCGCCCGATATTTTGATTGTGGAATTAACCGCTGTGGTATCGGTAACCGTACCCTCCTCCCCGGCCCCAAAACCGGCATCTGCCTCGAGCCCGGTTGTTGTCACATTACTGTTCACTGCCAGGGTGTTGGCAACGGTTACATCATCAGTAACGAACCCGGTGCCGATAGCGGCATCGGCTAAGTAACCTTGAGTCTCAACCCGGCAATGAACTGCTGTGCTATTGGCAACGGTGCCACTATAGGCAGCTCCGGCGCCGATGCCTGCTTGTCCCCATTTCTTTTTGGTTTTAATCGTACAGTTAAATGCTGTGGTACGGTCGACGATGCCCGCTTGTTCAATGATTCCTGCTCCGATACCGCCATTGGCCCCATAATCATGGCCATAACCAAAGGTTTCGACTTTGCAGTGCACCGCCGTCGTATCCGTAACATTTCCTCGCACAACTTTGCCCGCCCCGAGACCGGCGCTTCCCCGATTACCCGTGGTTTTTAGCTCGCAGTTTAACGCTGTGGTGTTAGCCACACGACTATCTTCAACGGCCCCGGCGCCGATGCCTGCTGTGCCATATTTACCTTCGGTGCTGATGGTACAGTTTACCGCTTTGGTGCCGGTCACAGTGCCACCAATAACCCTCCCCGCGCCAATAGCAGCATTGGCTCTCGCTTTCACTGTTTTGACATGACAATGCTCCGCCACGGTATTGGTAACGGCAGTATCCTTCTTGAACTCCCCAACCTGCCCGCCCCCAATGCCCGCGCTGGCAGTGGTACCGTTGGTTGTCACGTGGCAGTTAACCGCCGTGGTGCCAGTCACGGTGCCACCGTCAAACCATCCCGCGCCGATGCCGGCAATGCTACCTTGTCCAGAAGTTGTTACTGTGCTGTTCACCGCCGTGGTGTCAGTAACCCTGGACTCAACACCATGCCCTGCGCCGATACCCGCGTCGCTTTTAATATCACCAGACGTTTCTACCGTGCAGTCCAGTGCCCTGGTGTTGGTAACAGTTCCGTTGGAAACCGCTCCCGCTCCAATAGCGGCAAAAGCATAGCTATCCGATGTGTTAACCTGACAGTTAACCGCTGTCGTGTTGGCAACAGTGCCACCAGAATCGACTTTACCTGCACCGATACCGGCATGGGCAAACTCGCCTGAAGTTTGAACCGTGCAATTCACTGCCATGGCGTTGTCAACCTTGCCTTCAACAAGGCCTGCTACAACTCCGCCATAGGCCCTGTCACCGCAAGTACTGACATGGGCATTTTCAACCCGGATATTACTGACTCTGGCATTACCTTTAATTTGACAGGCCACCACTGCGGTTGGGCCTGTGGACGTTATATTGGCACCAGTAAAGCGCAGATCGTAGACAAGGCCTTCACCGGCCATGGTTTTCATCAGGCAGTTTCTGAGATTATCGATGGTGCCTTTTTCGCCATGGAGGCTGCCGGTAAATGGATGGGTATCATTACCAATAGATCGCAACTGACCGCCATCAATACACGGAACAGTTAGCTGGTAATTGCCATTGGGCGGATAGTTCCGGTCACGGCCAATCTTGCCCAGTGTTTCGGCATCCGCCACCAGAATTGGCGGGTCGCTGCCAGGGTCAGCCGATGCTGCCAGGTCGGCAGCGGCAAGTCTGGGCAGCGCCCCGGGTACCGTTGTTGCGTTGGGCAGCTGACCAGCCCCGGGTATTGTGCTGGCCGGTTTACGATGCTGCAGCGAGGAGTTCTGTTGTGTATCTTTTATTTTATTATTGTCGTTTGCCCGGGTTCCGTGCCGGGTATTGTTCGATAAAGACGGTACTACTCCAGACTCCCCGGATACATCCAGACTGCCCCATCGTCCCTGTGGCGCAGGCGCTATTGTTGCAGATCGGGAGTCACTGGCCGTGCCCCCTCTTGATACGGTCGATGGCTGTATTAACATGACTACCTCACCAATATTTATTTGCTGATTGAAATAATTTGCGAACAACATAGTACAAAATGCTTTGGACGTTATGCCTATGCTGAAAAAACCGCAGAATATCCTACGTTTGTTACGCTATGTTGTGCAGGATTTTTAGTGAGTCAAGATGATCAAAAAGTAATGGACATCTTCCAGCTATCAGCTGCCAGATAGTCCCCCAATGGCACTGACTTAAGCTAAAAAGCCTTGCAAACATGAGGATTGATACAGGTTGAGAGATTTGAATTGGAACCACAAGGCACACAAAGAGCACAAAGGAAAAGAAAAGCTCTTCTTAGTGCTCTTTGCCGTGA
>NZ_JAHHPO010000010.1 GCF_024606365.1 Endozoicomonas sp. ONNA2 | reverse complement strand
AGTACCAGCCCAAGTAGCCAGAAATATACGATTCCATATGGCCAGCTACTTACAACCATGGTTGCTATATCTTGGCTTCATATCTGGCTATTCATTTTCAAAAACTATGTTGGCACAGGATGGAATCAGCGCTTTTTTACGATGGTCTCTATATACATCGTGTCATTTAAAGTGAACCCTTCATCCAGTCTAGATTGTGCCAGGAACAGAGGACAGCCGGAAGCGATGTTGGCATCTTTTATTGGTTTGTGAAAGGAATTTGATGTTGGATCAGGGCGGAAAGAGTCAGTCACATTATCTTTTGGATCTCTCTGATTGATAATTTTAAAAGTAACTATGTGTGAAAATGGCCAAGTCAGTTTAATATCGTTTTCGCCTTTCAATATAGTCAAAAACAAGCTGACATGGGTTTTGTGTCCCCTTCCCTCACCATTCAGGTAGACCTTGGTACACAATTTATAACCACCATTGTGGGTATAGAATATAGGTGATTGTAGTTGTTTTTTTTCTACATAAGACTTGGCTTCGTGCATTTTTTGTGAAAAACCTTCGATTTTCCAGGATAAAGTACCATCTGTGGAAGGAATATATCGTAGGAAACTGGCTGAATGGGTTCTGGTGGTTGCAGGCAAGGCAGCAAGGTTGCCATTCCCAAGCCTTAAAGCGGCAATTTCGTTCTCGAGGCTGGCAATGATACGAGAGTTTCTTGCGTTGCGTTGTTCAAGGACAGCCAGGCGTTGCTGAATTTCAGGTGACATCGAGGCGCTGGAATTGCGGCTATGTTCAGTAGATACCATACTTTGCTTCGGTATTTTTTCTATTATTGATTCCAACTTGGCTACCTGCCTGGCAAGCGTCTTTATGATTTTCGCATCCTCTGAACGAGCGTGGTGCGTCATAGTTAACAGATCTTCCGGAGGAATATTTGAACATGTATCAAGATGATCGAGGATCTCATCAATAGGCCCGTGCCATGGGCAACCAGAATTTTTATAGGTAGTGTTTGAAGGGCAT
>NZ_JAHHPO010000137.1 GCF_024606365.1 Endozoicomonas sp. ONNA2 | reverse complement strand
GCGCACCACAATGGGGTTGTGGGGGTCGGAGGTTCAAATCCTCTCGCTCCGACCAGACAGATCATGCATACAAATTACACTCTATTTGTGCGGCTTGACAGTCCTGTTTTCATCCGGTGGATAGACGATAAAAGAGTGACATGTTTCAAGCTGCTGCTCTTCAGTTATTTTCAACACCTCCAACTTTTCTTTAGAAAGGTTTTCAAAATCATGTATAACAACCCCATGAACCTGATAACCATCTTTGTGAAAATATTTTTTTGCTTTTATTTTTTCTGGTCTGCCACCTGGAATGGGGAAATTACCAAGAGAAGTTTTGCCAGATTTAATAATTTGAAGCTGCCAGTTGTCTGGTAAATTGCTGGCTTTTTCTTTGGAATACTGCTTCAAAGAAAACAAATGCTTGGTTGACAAAACCATTTCCAGAACCCGAATATTTTCAGTTATCTGTTTCAGCTTCTCCAGGGTTAACGAGTCTGTTATACCCATGCGCCGGGCAAGCGCTGATAACAATTCAGCTTGTACATCGACAGGGTTGATTGAAATTACTTTTACCAGGTCCTCAAGACTGATCGAGAGCTGTCCCGTGGTGAGTAATTGGTGATAATTAAAAGGTGAATTATTGGTATCAACAGAGGCTATTTTAGAATTAATTAACAGAGCTGGTAAATCTTTGACTTCAAAATCTAAATAGAACTGCACGTACGGATTTTGATCCAGTATGATAGCCCATAAACCCTTATCTACTATAGTTTCCAGGAGCGTTTGATTCAGGTTACATAGAGCCGCCAGGCAGGTGAGCGCCAGAGGATGAGAATATTTGCCGTGTAAAAAGTTACCTGACCAGTTGCTGTCAAGAAAGCCGTGTTTTCGGGCAATACGGTCGGCAATGACCGGCGGGATAAAACCGATAAATATCGGCGCTGAGCCAGGGCGTAAATCACTGCCGCTGTCTGCACAGACTTTATTCATGGCTTTGCCAACGATACCCCGAATTTCTGCCCGTTGAAAAAAGTACCGTTTTTCAACGTTATTGACTGTTAGAAGAGAATAGTTATCATGATTTTGAAAAATATTCAGGGCAAGCAGAGACTCGCGAGTGCCGATTTTAGCTTCATAGGCAGAAGACCAAAAAAAAGCGGTAGAAAACGTTGCCACATCGTAACGGTCCGATACCTTGCCTTCGGGTTTTTGAATATTCTGCTCTTCGAGTAGTACCTGAACCTCAGCACCAATCCTGGCAAGTACCGGTATTTGAGGGCTAAACGTTAACATCGAACGATGACAGCTGAGAATAACATCATGCTCTTCAGGGGAGGCAATATCTTTGAGCTTGTTTTGATCAAAACATTTGATTTCAGCGTCTTGCAAATCATGGATATAAGAGCATACAACCGGACTAAGAAATGCTTCCGGTAAAATCAGGAAACTTTTAGGAAAGGCAGAGAAATTGATGCCATATTCATTCTCAAACAGGCAAAACAGAGCCGGTGGAAACAGGCGTTTTTTTTCCTCATCATTTAACCAGTCTCCATGCATGAGATCTAAAAATTCTTTTGAATAAATACGCGTGGTGAGTTCATGATCCAGTCCAAGCTCGACCAGACCGTTCGGATGGAAAATTTTATTATGCTCACTCGGATCCGTCTGTGGAATCAGACAAACCGGACATGCCCTGGCAATATTTTTTGTTGCTTTACCACCCTCAAGCCCAAAGTACTCCTTATTTTCACAGACTAAAGGAAGCATTATGTTGTCGACAAAGTTTTCTGGCAAATGGGTTGCCTGATTGGTGCGAAAGACATTCAGAACCAGATTTGGTGCTTGCGACCATTGGCCACTCCTTGCCATGAGACTGCCTATGAAACCCACCATAAACTGGTCTGATGTTTTCTGGGAAACAAGATATCGGCCAGATTTGCTTGATATTGCAATTTTGAAAAAAAAGCAGTCAAGGTCATTAAACAGCGCCAGAGTAAGATAGGATTTCTCCTCGGAATTGAGTGTTTCTATTTTTTTGATGGTGTCAGAATCGTTCAGATAAAGACTCAATCCTTCAAGGTCTGTGTTAATCAATTTATTAATATTTTTAACAAGATCAGAAAACAAACCAGGACTTGTCAAGCTTGGCGAGGGGTTACTGATACTTGTGATGTTTTGGTATTCGCCAATTTTTGTAGAATAGCGTGTTTGTTGGCACTCAACTTCAGGGGTTTTAACAGACTGAAGCTTAATGGTATTTTTTGATGCCTCTGCATCTGTTCCTGCATTCGCCTTCAACACATCTTTAAAGTGTTTGAGAGGGGATGGTAATACATATTTTGAATCTATCATGTCAATACTTTTAATAACGGGGTTTTATAATTCTATAAAATCTTTGGACAATGAAGGCGGTAAAAAGTTCCATCGCTTTTATGAGCCTGGTATGACCGTCAGAGGGCTTCTTGTGGAAATTGAGAGAAATGCCAACGAAGCTCCAGCTGCTCAAAGTGGCTGCGCAGTTTACCTTTAGAAGGTGGAATTGGTATAAGTAGCTGACCATATGAAATCATATATTTCTGACTCCTTGTGCCGGCACTCTG
>NZ_JAHHPO010000136.1 GCF_024606365.1 Endozoicomonas sp. ONNA2 | reverse complement strand
AGGCATCAGGTTTTGATCCTGACATGCGGGGGTTCGAATCCCTCCACCCCAGCCAAATAAAACCTGGCCTGATTTGCAAGGCATTCCCAATCAGAAATGTTGGTCTGGGGAATATATAAGCTTCGATGGTCCAGAGTGTAAGTAGTTAACCAAAAGAAATCATATTTTTCCAATTAAGCAGTCAGTTATTCTACGGCGTTGCAACTCCGGTCAAATTGCTACTGCTATGCTCCCTACGTTGTCCCTTTCATAGTAACTGTCCACTTTGCCGGAAATATACGATTCAATTTGGCCAACTACTTATTAGCTGGCCAAGAGTTCTGAACTCTAATGAGACTACCAACCGCTGATTATCTGGGGAGATAATCAGCGGTTTTTGCAATCGTGAGCTGACTTGTCCAGGCACTGCAGCGCAGAGATGGACGATGCCCAGAGCTTATTGGCAACACTGCCCAGTACCCAGGCATAAAGCACCTGGGCCGCCAATACCAAAGGCGTCTGTTTGATCATGATTTTCTGGAAAATCTCTTGATGGGACAAGCCCAGAGCCCGTGCGTTTGCATGGGTTTTCAGAAAATTATTCAGCACCCCGACTAGCCCGCCAAGACTTGCCTGGATGACGGTCATTTGTGTTCCGGATATCTCTCCAGCCTGATGACGGGCAATCAGGTGGCGATCATTGCGATCCAGATTGAACATCAGGAAGGTGCTGAGAAAGTTGCTGGCACTGCCGCGCACAGGGTGTGCCAGCAGCCCTTGCAGAAAGTGCCTGGGCCCCAAAGCTGATTTGTTCTGCTGCACTTGACGGTAGACCTGCAGGGAGGTCATGGGCTGACTGACGCAGGTCATCATGGCCGACGAGGCAGCATCCACCAGCAGGTTTATCTTTTCCTTTGGGGGGTTTGTTTTGGGAGTATCTGTCTCATGGATGTTTGCCAGCCGGTTGATGGTCCGCTCACTGGCCATGCGGGCGGTGTCAGCAATGATATAACGAATGCCGGTACGGCCCAGGGCAGGCAGCCAACCCCGTGATGAAAACATAAGCCGCAGCTCAGGCAGTTTGCTATCGTATTGTGACTGCATCAATGGCCTGGCCAGGGAGGTTGTAATTGGCGTATTCATTAAGGCAGGTAATAGCATGCTATTGGCTGCATAGGTGGTCGCTGTTGTTAGCCGGTATCCCCAGGACAATGCCTTGACCTGCTGGTTTGCCAGTTCTTCCTGTTGATCGGCAATCGTTGACGATGAAGGGGGCGAAGGCGGTGAAACAGGCATATCAGGCATATATTGTCCTCAGGGGGGCAGAGTTATGACAACTTTTCAGGCTGCCCCGGCTGCATTTTTGTCAGCTGATTTTCAAGCTTTTTGATGTTTTCATACGCTTCCCGGTTTTCAATAACCTTGTCTTCGCTACAGACTGTCACACATCCGGCTTTTAACGGGCCATAATGGCATGTTTTAATGTGTTTCTTCATTTTTTTAAAATCATCGTAACCCTGACACCCTGATAATTCATAGTTCAGCCAGGACTCGAAATACTCCAATTCTTCTTTACTCCAGCCATCACGCAGGGGTAAGCACTCTTTTATGAAAAAATCTTCAAATTCTTTACGGTCTTCATCATTCATGTGACTGTAGAAGTCATACCCGAGATCGTTGAGGATGGCACAATGGAATCTTGCCAAGGCTTGGTACTCTTCAGGGGAAAACAGCTTTTCATCAGGGTAATCCTGATTCAGAAACTCAGTTAACTCTGCAGGTAACCTGGTTAATATCGAATCAACCGTTGAGTTTATTTTACGGCTGGTATATTCAGTAACTCCCTGGCCGAAATGATAACGAAATTCCAATTCATCATCTACAGCATAGTAAAGTTCGCGTTTCAATTCTGCGAGATTGACTGACAAATTAAGATCGCGGCGGTCGCCAGACTCACAGGGGTAAACCAGTAATATGTCATTTTCCTGAAATTTCTCCGGTTTCTTTTCGGGCGCTATGTTTGCGACACAAGACGTTGATTCAGTAATTTGACGTTGATCCAGGGGCAGATCTGGCAGCTCCCCGGAATCGGTAAGATGTTGTGAACAAGCCTCTGGTATGTTCACCGTTTCATTGAGTGCAGTTGCGATATTTTTACTGCGCTCTGATTCAGACGGCAGTGAGGGTGGTAGCGACTGAGCGAGGGAGCCTGATAATGGTAACATAGCTGTGCAGATCCCGGGGTTTGATGTAGAAAAACTTTGATGTAGAAAAACTTTGATGTAGAAAAACTTTGATGTAGAAAAAAATAGGGGGCTGGGGCGGAGCGCGTATCAAGGTTACTTGAACCTTTGATAGAACACCGCCTTGCCTTAACATGAGACCCGTCGACCAACCTGTAGTTCCCACCTGGCGAAAATTATTCTGATCAATGCAGGTATCAGGGCGATAGAATCGGCCTTACGATCGTTCCAATCAAGGCTAATTTAAACG
>NZ_JAHHPO010000135.1 GCF_024606365.1 Endozoicomonas sp. ONNA2 | reverse complement strand
TAGAGCTGTTCAGAATTACAGTAATATGCCTTTGCTGGGTGCTGAATAGTTACGAAAGCTTTATCTCAAGGAATACCTGTGCCAGGCAACAGAAAAAATCCAGATCAGTGGCCACCTGAAAAGCAGTTGGCCGTTATCATTGAAACGGCGGCATTGAACGAAGCCCAAATGGCTGAATACTGTCGTAAGAAAGGTCTTTTTGCTGAACAAATACAGAAGTGGAAAGCAGCATTTATTAATGGCATGGTGGCCAAGCCTGCCAGTCTGTCAGAGCAGCGTAAGGCCCTGAATGTTGAGCAAAAAAAAGACAAGCTGACTATCAAGAAGCTTGAGCGTGAACTCAAGCGTAAGGATAAGGCGTTAGCAGAAGCTGCGGCCTTGCTGGTACTCACAAAAAAGGCCCGGGAGATCTGGGAGGAACCAGAGGAGGATTGATCGCTCTTGCGGACCTCGCCAAAACGCAGATGGTGCCCGTCAGTCGAAGGTCTGCGAAGCCCCTGGCCTTTCAGAAAGAACCGTACAACGCGGGAGGATGCTGTGCCGATCGTTAGCCAAAGTTTCCGGCAATATAGTCGCGTGTCTTCTGGTTGTCGGCATTATGGAAAATCTTCCCGGTCGGGCCAAACTCCATCAACTCACCAAGGTACATGAAACCTGTGTAATCAGAGATACGCATCGCCTGTTGCATATTATGGGTCACAATCACGATGGTGTACTTTTCCCGCAGCTCGGTAATCAGCTCTTCGATGGCTGCGGTGGCCAGAGGGTCCAGTGCGGATGTCGGCTCATCCATCAGAATGACTTCGGGCTTCAGGGCAATGGTACGGGCAATGCACAGGCGCTGCTGCTGTCCGCCAGACAGGCTGCTGGCATCGGCATTCAGTTTGTCCTTGACCTCTTTCCACAGGTGTGCGCGTTTCAGCGCCTTTTTGGCACGTACTGCCATTTGTGGAGCTGACATGCCACCCTGCATTTTCAGGCCAAACGTGATGTTGTCATAGATGGACATGGGGAACGGGGTTGGCTTCTGGAAAACCATGCCGACTTTGGAGCGCAACGCGTTCAGGTCCACATTGCTCTTGAGAATATCTTCACCGTCCAGCAGTACCTCACCTTGTGCATGCTGAGTGCCGTACAGGTCATAGATACGGTTCATGGTGCGCAGCAGGGTGGATTTGCCACAGCCGGATGGGCCGATCAGTGCGGTGACCCGGTTGTTGTACACGGGCATATTGATGTTTTTCAACGCAGGCTCAGCGCCTTTGTTATAGAAAAAATTCAAATCCCTGACTTCCATCCGTGGCATCAGGTTGGCACTTTTCAGTCCGGTTACAGTAACGTCAGATAGTGTCTGGACACTGTCGATATGCTCAGGACGTTCTTCCATAAAAACGTGCACGTTTTTATTCATGGTCATTTGGCAGCCTTTCTTGCTTTCAGCCAGCGAGGTAACACGGTGGCCAGAATATTGATAATCAGAATAAAGGTGGTAATCAGCAGTGCGCCGGCCCAGGCCAGCTCGTTCCATGACTCATAAGGGCTCATGGCGTACTGGTAAATGGTCACCGGCAGGTTGGCCATGGGTTGGCTCATGTCCGTGGTCATATAATTGCTGTTCAACGCGGTAAACAACAGCGGGGCGGTTTCACCGGTAATACGGGCCATGGCCAGCAGCACGCCGGTGATAATGCCAGGGCCGGCAGCGCGATAACAGAGTTTGGTAATGACCTGCCAGCGGGGGGCGCCGAGGCCGCTGCCTGCCTCTTTCAAGGTAGTTGGCACCAGACGCAACATCTCTTCAGTGGTACTGACAATAATGGGCAGTGCCAGAATGGCCAGGGCGGTTGCCCCTGCCCAGCCAGAGAATGAACCGGTAGTCACCACAACGATTTTATAAACGAACAGACCGATCAGGATCGAGGGTGCGCTCATCAGCATGCCATTCAAAAAGCGCAGCATCTCCGCCGCCTTTGAGGATTGGTTGCTTTCGGATAACCAGGTGCCAGCCAGAATGCCCAGTGGTGTGGCAATAACAATGCCCAGGGTGGTCAGCATCAAGCTGCCGACAATGGCGTTTTTCAGGCCGCCATGGCTACCCGGTCCGGGGGTCAATTCGGTAAAGACAGGCAGTCCCATGCCGGCAATGCCCTTGCCCACCAGGCTGTACAGTACGCTGGACAATACGACCAGGCCAAACAGTGCGGACAGTATGCAGAAACCGATAAACGCCCGGTTTTTGAGTTTTCGTAATGACATCGACGACTCCTTAACGCTTTCTCAACAGGATGCGTGCTGCTCCCATAACCACAAAGGTCAGGATAAAGAGCACCAGCCCCAGGCTGATCAATGAGGCAATATGCAGCTCATTGGTGGCCTCATTGAACTGTTGGGCAATGGTCGAGGAGATGGAGCTTGCCGGCATAAACAGTGATGTCTCGATACGGTTGGCACCGCCAATCACAAAAGCAACCGCCATGGTTTCACCCAGGGCACGGCCAAGGCCGAGAATACCCGCACCGACAGCAGCATTCTTGATGGTAGGCAGCAGTACCCGGGTAATCACTTCATAAGGTGTAGCACCAATGCCGTACGCCGCCTCACGAACCACATTCGGCACGGTTTTCAGGGCGTCGCGGGTCAGTGCCGTGATAATGGGCAGGATCATAAACGACAGAATGATACCAGCAGTCAGCAGGCCGATGCCGATGGGAGGACCATCAAACCAGGGGCCGATCAGGGGGATGTTAACCAGATTCTCCAGTGCCCAGAACTGAAAACCTTCAGAGAACCAGGGGGCGAAGACAAACAGTCCCCACATGCCGTAGATAATACTGGGCACTGCAGCCAGTAGCTCAATGGCCATACCCACCGGCTTGCTGATCCACTCGGGTGCCAGTTCAGCCAGAAAAATGGCGGTGCCAAGGCCAACAGGAATGGCGATCACAATGGCGATCAATGATGATACCATAGTGCCGTAAATGGCGGCTGCGGCACCAAACTCACCACCGACCGGATCCCAGGTATTGCTGAAGATAAAGCCAGGGCCAAATTTGGCCAGCGCCAGCCAGCCCCCGTCAATCAGGGAGAGAATGATGCCGATCAGCACCAGGAAGATCAATACGGCACTGGCAAAGCTCAGGCGATGGAACATCGAATCGCCGTTGATTGCGCCGGGCCGTAATGTGAGAGCAGTGGCAGTGGAATGCATAATTATCGGGAGGGTAATGAGCCGTCAAGCTCATTACCCTGAAATCCTTCCTGTTTTTTTCAATAAACGGCATTCAATAAACGTCATTAAATAAACGTCACTTGTTTACTTGATAATGGCTGCGCCGTTATGGGTCAGCTGCTCTTTCCAGGTGTTTTCAACCAGTTCAATGACGCTGTCTGGCATGGGGATGAAATCCAGATCTTCTGCCGACTCGCCACCGTTTTCATAGCTCCAGTCAAAGAACTTGACGATCTCTCTGGCCCGTCCGGCATCCACCTGATCCTTGTGCATCAGGATGAATGTGGCAGCGGTCATTGGCCAGGAATCAGCGCCAGGCTGGTTATTCAGCAGCAGGCGGAAGCCCGGAGCATTTTCCCAGTCAGCGTTCATGGCAGCTGCCTGGAAAGTTTCCATGGTGGGTTGGAGAAACTTGCCTTCAGCACTGGCCAGCTGGGTGTGGCTCAGGTTGTTCTGCTTGGCAAAGGCATACTCCACGTAACCGATGGCGCCCCGGGTACGGCGGACAAAATTGGCCACACCGGCATTGCCGTTGGCGCCAATGGTGGTCGCCGCTTTTGGCCAGGTAATGTCGGTATTGGTGCCGACGTCGTTTTTCCAGGAGTCACTGACCTGACTCAGGTAGTCCGTGAAGTTGTACGTTGTTCCGGAGCCGTCTGAACGGTGTACCGCGTAAATGGCTTGTCCGGGAATCTTCAGATCCGTGTTGATAGCGGTAATGCGCTGGTCATTCCACTTTTTGATCTTGCCCATATAAATGTCGGCAATAATGTCACCGGTCAGTTTCAGTGCACCTGGTTCAATGCCCGGAATGTTGACAACCGGCACAATGGCACCCATCACCATTGGGAACTGGATCATGCCTTCATCATTCAGCCGCTGTTGATCCAGGGGAGCATCGGTGGCGCCAAAATCAACCGTTTTGGCAGTAATCTGGCGAATACCGCCACCGGAACCGATGGCCTGGTAGTTAATTTTTACGCCGGTTTCCCGGTTATATTCTTCTGCCCACTTGGCATAGACAGGGTGCGGAAAACTGGCGCCGGCACCATTGATTGACTGTGCGCTGGCTGCTGTGGAAAAAGCGGCGGCAGCTAACACTGAGGATACGACAACTGACTTGAAGAACGTCATGGTTCTTTTCCCCCGGTAACGCTTTGGGCGTGTTTGTGTTCGATGGGAGGCAGAATAGGGTGGGAATGTTACAGAAATATTACTTGGATATTTCAGAAGTATGACAGTCTGTTCACGGCTTTGAGGTTATGGCATCGGCTGATACGGGCAAGTTTTTTTGTCGGGAACTTATTTATGGCAGAAATGTCCATCAGGTGATGAGAGATTTATTCTCGCATCGGGATATGACTCAATCTTGAAGCCAAGGTAATAAATTATGATTAGAGCCCCCCTGACAGGCACGCAAGTACAGAACCAGTCTGATAATGCCCCTGAACCCCCGGATCAGACAAACCGGCAAACCATCGCTCAGAGAGCCGCCTTTGGGTGTCATCATGTTATTAACCGCGCCCTGGGAGTTATAGATCCCGGGAAGGCATTGAATCAAGCAGCCAAAACAGGTGATTTGCAAATGGTCAGTCGCCTCTTGGATGAGCGTACTGTAACAGCAGAAGCCCATCTACACTCGGCGGCGTGTAAGGCAGCCTGGCATGGCAATGCAGAAGTATTGAAGAAAATGCTTGATTCTGGAGTGGACCCTGACAAAGTGTTAACCGGTGATGAACATAGAAGGTCACCTGGAATGTTCAAGTTAGGGGGGAAACCACCGCGTGAAAATCATTCCGTGGATAAATTAAAACCAGAAACAGTAAGGGTATTGCTCAAGACTAACGGCATTAACCCTGACACTGAGATTAGAATCTTTGACTCTTGGTCGACCATTTATTTCACAGCGGCAGAGTTAATAAACACAAATCCTGGCAACGAGAACAGGGAGGAAATCTGCAAATTGCTGGTCAGTCACGATAAAGCCAATCCAAACACGGCTATATGTTTTCAAAAAAAGGCTGCTTTTGTCCAATACAGTAAAATTGATAATGAAAAGTTAATTGAATACTCTGGCACTGATGAAGTTTCGGTTAATCTCCTTGGCCAAGCCTTCATGTTTGATAATTTAGAGCTGGTCAAGCATCTTCTGACATTGCCAAAGCTTAACCCTGGAATGCCCAGGGGCACGGGAGCAGCTGAGAACCTGCTGATTATTTTTATGGATAGATATTCTCATTGGCGTTCTTCCGGAACTGAATGGCGTTATAGAGATTTAATTACTGCCCTTAGGGAAAAAATTGTCAACTCCAATACTTTTACTGAACAACTTTTAAGCAGTCAAAACCCGAAGTTCAAGGAACAGTTCCTCACACTTGTCTCGCTTGGGTCCGAAAGTGTGCAAACTCAGGTCTCTTCTGCTTTAAATTCACAGTTAAATTCAGAAATCCGTAAAATACTTCCTGATTACCACTGATCGTACGTCATGAATCAGCTGCTATAATAAACGTCGA
>NZ_JAHHPO010000134.1 GCF_024606365.1 Endozoicomonas sp. ONNA2 | reverse complement strand
GTCCGATGCCTTCTTCCCGTTCCGGGACGGTATTGATGCTGCCGCCAGTGCCGGTATTACCGCCGTCATCCAGCCTGGCGGCTCCATGCGCGACCAGGAAGTGATTGACGCCGCTAACCGGGCCGGCATAGCCATGGTGTTTACCGGCATTCGGCATTTCCGTCATTGATGGTTTGAACTGCAAAAGGCTGAAAAACAGGCCCAGCCTGCAAGAAAAATTTCCCGACAGAAATCACAAAAAACCGTTGCTAATTCTCTGTAGCTCAAAAAAGGACCCCCTTTATGAAAGTGCTGATCATCGGTAATGGCGGACGGGAGCATGCCCTGGCATGGAAAGCGGCCCAGGACGACCAGGTTACACAGGTGTTTGTCGCACCCGGTAATGCTGGCACCGCTTCTGAAAACAAAGTGTCCAATATTGCTATCGATGTACTGGATATTACCAGACTGGTTGAGTTTGCCCGGGCAGAAGGCATTGGCCTGACCATTGTCGGTCCGGAAGCGCCACTGGTGGCTGGGGTTGTTGACCAGTTTGAACAGGCAGGGCTGGCAATATTCGGCCCGTCACAGGCTGCGGCCCAGCTGGAAGGCTCCAAGGCCTTCACCAAAGATTTCCTTGCCCGCCATAACATTCCCACCGCCGCCTACCAGAACTTCACAGACATTGAACCCGCCAAGGCCTATGTTAAACAACAGGGTGCGCCTATTGTCGTGAAAGCGGATGGCCTTGCTGCCGGTAAAGGCGTGATTCTCGCCCAGACCGAACAGGAAGCGTTTGCTGCTATTGAGGACATGCTGGCAGGCAATGCTTTTGGTGAAGCGGGCCACCGCGTGGTGATTGAAGAGTTTCTGACTGGTGAAGAAGCCAGTTTTATCGTCATGGTGGATGGCAAAAACATCCTGCCCCTGGCCACCAGCCAGGATCACAAGGCCCGTAACAATGGCGATAAAGGGCCCAATACCGGTGGTATGGGAGCATATTCCCCTGCGCCGGTAGTAACTCAGGTGATTCATGACCGTGCCATGAAAGAGGTCATTATCCCAACGGTGCAAGGCATGGCCAGCGAAGGCATGCCATATAAAGGCTTTCTCTACGCCGGATTAATGATTGATGCCGATGGCACACCGAAAGTACTGGAATACAACTGTCGTTTTGGTGACCCGGAAACCCAGCCCATCCTGCTGCGCCTGAAGTCCAGCCTGGTAGCACTGTGCCTGGCCGGTACCCGTGGCGAGCTGGATAAGGTGGACGTTGAGTGGGACAGCCGCACCGCCCTTGGTGTGGTCATGGCCGCCGGTGGTTATCCTGAAGCCTACCGCAAGGGGGATGGAATCACGGGCATCGATAACGTCAGCAATGCCAAAGTCTTCCAGGCCGGAACCCGTGTTGAAGAGGGTAAGACCCTGACCAATGGCGGCCGGGTACTTTGTGTGACCGCCCTGGGTGATACGGTGCAGGAAGCGCAAGAGCTGGCCTATAAAGCGGTTAAGACCATCAGCTGGAAAGATGTTTACTACCGTACCGACATCGGCCACAGGGCTATCGCCCGTGAAAAGGCATAGTAATAGCGCTAATACCCATAGCCACACCTCCCGTCCCCATGCTTTCAGGCCCTGTGGGTCCCGCGTGGGAACGGGGTGCCACATTGCAAAAAGCCGGTTAATTTACTCCGCTGTCATTCCGTACAGGGATTGTACGGAACCCACCTTGCAGGGATAGCCAGCTTTAAGCGGCGTTCTACGGTAGACATTAAGCATCTGGCAGTGGCTGGCTACTGTTTGAACCACAAAGGACACATAGAGCACGAAGAAGAGCTTTTCTTTTCCTTTGTGCTCTTTGTGACCTTTGTGGTT
>NZ_JAHHPO010000133.1 GCF_024606365.1 Endozoicomonas sp. ONNA2 | reverse complement strand
GTTTAATAATTTTAAACGAGGCTGAACAAGGCAGGCTAAACCTGCCGGATATCTGATAAGGCGAGATTTGGAAAGAGTTACTTCTCTGGCAGACGGTGTTTTATCATCTGACCAAGGGTGAGTATGTCTTTTCGAACCTCTTTTACTTGACTCTCCACCCCTTCAAGACGCTGATTGATACCACCGAGCCACTCATTGGTACTGCCGAGTCGCTCATTATTTTCATCCAAACGTTCATTGGCTTCATCAAGGCGCTCGCTATTTTCGCCAAGGCGATCATTCGTCTCGTTTAAACGTTCATAGGTTTCATCAACACGTTCATGGGTGCCATCGACCAGTTTGTTGGTTTCATCCAGCCGACCGTTAATGGTGTCCAGATGTTCGCTGATATCATCCAGAATTTTGTGAGCATTCGTCATTAACTCATTGGTGCGTTCAAAACCCGCCAGCGTAGACTGGGCCAGTTCGGAGACATCCTCTTTAACACTGGTAACCTCCGCCTGAATACCTGACATATTGACCTTGACGCCAATGATCTCATGCTGGTTTTTCAGTGCGATGTGTTTGATATCCGCCATCGCTTTCACCAGACCATGAATTGTGTTGTAGAGGGACTGGTGTTGCTTCTCCAGCATCTCAACTCTTGTTTCTAGCGACATACAGCTACCTGTCTTTTGTTGTTACAAAGCCTTGTGTTAAACCATTTTATAGTTAGACAACCATGAAGCACTCCTATTGGAGATTATTGAAAAAAGAGTGCTATGTTTCAGCCCGGATTCAGGCGATGGCATTTCTATATAATAAGTTATGCATTGACTGCATGATCAGCATAGCAGAGCCCGGGTTTATTGATGAGGGAATTGAAATCATCCCCCGGCTAAATCGCTGGGCGGGGATTCCCGTTAGTCACGGATTCCTGTTTCATCGTTCGTTGCCGGGAGAACAGTGGGGCCGCCCAAGCCTGGTTATCACATAGAAGTTCTCACAATGAGAACTTCTACGATGACAAAGCAACGGTGCGCTCCACTTGGCATTCCTCCAGCCCAGAGGCAGGTCTACAAAAGACTGGTTAAGATTAGCAGTGATTTTTGAAACCGCAATATCAGGATTAGAAGATCAGAATGTGCGCAAGCAAAGGATGTTAAGGAGCCACTTGGCCCGGATATTTGGTCATTACAAATCAAAAAGCTATTTCAATCGTTTGCGTTTCTTTTAAGGAAAGCTTCAGGAGGCTAAAATTCACCCATTCAGATTAAATTGTGTACCGAGACAGAAATGAAAGAGCGGCAATATAACGAACTTCTGGATGAACTGATGCTGGCTATCGAAGACGCCATAGAGGATGCCGGACTGGACATTGACTATGAAACTTCAGCAGGCATTCTCACCTTAACCTGTGAAGACCTCAGTAAAATTATTCTCAGCCGCCAGACACCGCTGCTGCAATTATGGATGGCCGCCCGCAGTGGTGGCTTCCATTTTGGCTACGATGCAGAACGGGGTGAGTGGTTGCTTGATGGCAAGAGAGAAACTTTACCCGACGTGCTCAACCGCTGCCTCACAGAACAAACCGGAAAAACAGTCCAGTTATTTCTTTAGCACGGATATTTCATAAACTGCCCCGTATCTCGCGCACGACCACATGGATGTGGGAGG
>NZ_JAHHPO010000132.1 GCF_024606365.1 Endozoicomonas sp. ONNA2 | reverse complement strand
GTATCAGGATAGACTGGATGGCAAGCTTGCAGGTGGGAAAAAACGAAGTACTAGGGGTATTTGCTAATGTCTGTGCTGACCCGCTTTAAAGCCTTCGATAACCTTTTGAGTCACCTTTTTTGTTCAATGAAAAATATCTGCTTTTCTGCCAATACCTCCTGGTATCTTTATAACTTTCGCAGAAACACCATTCTGGAATTCAAACGCCGTGGCTATCGTATTTTCTGCGTCGCCCCGCTGGATGATTACAGTCAGCGCCTGGCTGATGAATTGGGCGTTACGTTTATTCCTCTGGATATGGATAACGCCGGTAATCACCCGGTGAAAGACCTGAAAACTGCCTGGGACCTGTTTAAGATTTATCGCCAGTGCAAACCCCTTGTGGTGTTTCAGTTCACTATTAAAAACAATATATACGGAACTCTGGCCGCAAGAGCGTTGGGTATACCGGTGGCCAATAATATTTCTGGCCTGGGTACTGCCTTTATTCATACAGGTCTGGTTGGCCGGATTGTTCGTGGGCTCTATAAAATCAGCCAGCCATTTGCCTACCAGGTATTTTGCCAGAACAGTGAAGACCAGGAGCTACTGGTGACACATAAGCTGGTTAAAGCCGACAAGCTGACATTATTGCCCGGCTCCGGTGTTGACCTTAAACGGTTTAAACCGGTGGAGTTACCTCCGGCACCGGATCGGTTTCGTTTTCTCTATGTGGGTCGCATGCTTGGTGATAAGGGTTTGCGGGAGCTGGTTGAAGCCTTTGCCATGTTAAAGCAGAAAGGTGTATCGGCAGAGCTCAAACTGGTCGGCTTTGCCGATGCCAAAAACAAAACTGCTATTACGCGTGAGGAGCTGAAAAGCTGGGAGGAACAGTACGGTATTGAGTGGCTTGGATCGTCCGATACCATTGAGGAGATTCTGGCCCGGGCAGACTGTGTGGTGTTGCCATCCTATCGTGAAGGGTTGCCCCGTTCCCTGCTGGAAGCCTGCGCCATGGCCCTGCCAGTGATCGCTACCGATGTACCGGGTTGTCGCAGTGTGGTGACTCATTATGAGAACGGTATTCTCTGCCAGGCAAAAGACCCGGTTTCGCTTTACGACGCTATGATGGCCATGATCAACCTGCCTGAGCAGACCCGACGGGAGATGGGGCAGAAAGGGCTGGAGCATGTCACCAGAAACTACTGCAAAACGCTGGTGATTGATGCTTATGTAAAAGTGGTTGATAGCCTGGAGCATAGGAAGTTGGCTACGGCTTAGTGTTTTTTGTTTACCACAGTACCCGAAGGGCATAAAAGGCACAGAGGCCACAGAGTTTTTTCCCTAAAATAAAATCTTTTCTCTGAGTCCTCTGCGCCTCTGTGGTGAAAATATAGTGGAGAAACCGGCGAAGGAAGACGCGCCCAGTAATCTTGCCATTATTGGCCGCTATATTCTTACGCCGGATATCTTTGACCTGATTCGCGATACCGAGCCGGGCAAGGGCGGCGAGATCCAGATTACCGACGCCCTGATGGCCCAGGCCCAACGGGGTTGTGTGCTGGCTTATAAGTTCAAGGGTAAACGGTTTGATTGCGGCAGTATTGCAGGATTTATTGAAGCCACCAATTATTGTTATG
>NZ_JAHHPO010000131.1 GCF_024606365.1 Endozoicomonas sp. ONNA2 | reverse complement strand
ATTGAGGATAAAAATGTCTGATTCTGAGGAGAATGCCCTGAAGGGCACAAGTAGCTGATCCCGAGCCATATTGGCTGGTTGATAATACCGGCAAACATTCTGAATCAATCAACACGATAGCGGCTTTGCTGAATTCCGGTTTATCGATCAAACTCTATATCACACGGGGGTCCTATGAAGCTGATCAGTGGCTTCGACAGCGGGTTGATCCTGGATGAGAAACGGTGTGAACTTATGTGATAGTTGTTGCTTTTGCATATATGTAATTTCGTAGCATCAAGAAGTCAATCTTTGTCCGCAAGTTTATATGCTTCAGGGATACAAGTCCTGTGGAGTGGGTTTCGAATTGCGGCAGCCGATCAGAGTTGTCGTTTATTTTTAGTGTTGCTGTAGCTGGGTAAAATCTGTGATCTGTCGTTAAACTGTTAAGTGTTTGGGTTTTGCGACAGGTGTATTTACTTTGCTGCATCCGCTGGCGAAACCCTTTTTACTAGCGGTAATTCCGCTTTGATTAACGGTATTGGAGACATCATGATCAAGATTGCTATTAATGGTTACGGCCGTATCGGTCGCAACGTACTGCGTGCACTCTACGAAGCTGGCCGTCGCGATGAATACCAGATTGTTGCCGTTAATGATCTGGGTGACACCAAAATCAATACTCACCTGACCAGGTACGATACCGTCCATGGCCGTTTCAACGCACAGGTTGAAGAAGGTGAAGGTGCCCTGTTCGTCAATGGCGACGAAATCAAGACTTTCTCTGAGCGTGACCCTTCGAAGCTGCCATGGGGCAAGCTTGGTGTTGACGTCGTCTTTGAATGCACCGGTGTTTTCCGTTCCAGGGATTCCTGCAAGCCACACCTGGATGCTGGTGCCAAAAAGGTGATCATTTCTGCGCCTGGCTCAAAGGTTGACGCGACCATCGTTTACGGAGTCAACCACGACATTCTGACTAAAGATATGACGGTCATTTCTAACGCATCCTGCACCACTAACTGTCTGGCGCCTATTGCCAAGCCTCTGGACGACGCTCTGGGTATTGATAAAGGGCTGATGACCACTATCCATGCTTACACTAATGACCAGCGTCTGAGTGATGTATACCACTCTGACCTGTACCGTGCCCGTGCCGCTGCCATGAACATGATTCCAACCGCGACCGGTGCAGCTGCGGCCGTCGGTGAAGTTGTGCCTGCGCTAAAGGGCAAGTTCGACGGCATGGCGGTTCGTGTACCGACCATCAATGTCTCGCTGGTTGACCTGAGCTTCATAGCTGCCCGTGAAACCACCGTGGAAGAGGTGAACGGAATCATCGCTACTGCAGCCAAGTCCAGCCCGGCAATGGCCACGGTTCTGTCTGTTAACTACGAGCAACTGGTTTCCATGGACTTCAATCACAGTCCGTTCTCTTCCAACTTTGATGCCACTCAGACCCGTGTTCTGGGCAACCTGGTCAAGGTGATGTCCTGGTACGACAACGAGTGGGGTTTCTCCAACCGTATGCTGGATACGGCCAAGGCCCTGATGAACCCGTAAGGTATTCACAGTGAACACAACACAGGCTCGTTTAACGGGCCTGTGTCGTTGATGAGACAAGCGGTTCAGTAACCGCTGTTGGCGATCAAAGAGAAGGTATACCACCGGGCAAGATGGCTCCTATACTTTAACGGCACTTTCTGTTTGCACTGCGTTCAATACATTTATCCGGCAGGGCAGATTTGTACAGGTTGTAAACGGCTGTCATGCACATCATTAATCCATCAAGGCCTGTCGCTTGCCGTAATGACTCCTGTGATGATGCATCAAGCTTTTATTAATAGGCTGAAGGCCCCCACGAGAGCGGCGGGTTCACAAGCGAGAGGATTATCATGCTCAGACGCACAAAAATTGTGGCAACCCTGGGGCCAGCAACAGAATCGGAAGAACAACTGCAAAAGTTGATTAAAGCTGGCGTCAACGTCGTACGCCTCAATTTCTCCCATGGTGAGCCGGAAGATCACAAGGCCCGTGCCAATATCATTCGTGAAATTGCTGCAAGGCTAAACCGTCCGGTTGCCATTTTGGGTGATCTGCAGGGGCCAAAGATCCGCATTGGCCGCTTTCAGAATGGCAGGATTCATCTTCCGGATGGTGCAACCTTTAACCTGGATGCCAGTCTTCCCATTGGTGATGGTGATGAAACCCAGGTGGGGCTCGGTTATAAAGATCTGCCCAACGACTGTAAGGTCGGTGACATACTGCTGCTTGATGACGGACGAATCAGCCTGGAAGTCATGGCTATTGATGGTCCGTGCATTAAAACCAAAGCGGTCAATGGTGGTGAGCTGTCCAATAACAAGGGCATCAACCTTCAGGGTGGTGGTCTTTCTGCGGCGGCATTAACGGAAAAAGACAAGCAGGACATTCTTCTGGCTGCCGAGCTGGAAGTGGACTACCTGGCGGTATCTTTTGTCCGTCACGCCAGTGATGTTGAAGAGGCCCGTCGTCTGCTTCGAAAAGCTGGTGGAACTGCCGCTATACTGTCCAAAATTGAGCGGGCGGAGGTGGTGAATGACCATAAACTGCTGGCTGATGTGATCTCTGCATCCGATGCCGTGATGGTTGCCCGGGGCGATCTGGGTGTTGAAATTGGCGACCCGGAGCTGATTGGTGTCCAGAAACACATGATTAATGAAGCCCGTCGTTTGAATAAACCGGTCATAACCGCCACTCAGATGATGGAGTCCATGATTCACAACACCCAACCAACCCGGGCAGAAGTCTTTGACGTCGCTAACGCGGTGCTCGATGGCACTGATGCCGTGATGTTATCTGGTGAAACGGCCACCGGCAAACGCCCGGACGAAGTGGTCAAGGCCATGAGCCGTATCTGTCTTGGAGCTGAAAAACAGTCCGTTGAGTTCATGGCCGAGCGTCGTATTGGCAAGTTTGCAAATATTGACGAGGCCATAGCCCAGGCAACCATGTTTGCAGCGAACCATCAGGATGATATCAAGGCCATCGTCTGTCTGACGAAGAGCGGTGCCACACCTTTGTGGATGTCCAGAATCAATACCCGCCTCCCTATTTTTGCCCTGACCCGTTACCAGACCACCGAGCGTCGGGTTGCCCTGTATCGTGGGGTGGAGGCAGTGGCTTTTGATAGTGGTACCGAGTACGGCCCGGAAGTCAATGGACGGGCAGTTAACGTGCTCAAAGAGCGTGGTCTTCTGGCAGTGGGCGACAAGATTATTTTGACCAAAGGTGAAAGTCAGGAAATCGAAGGTGGCACCAACACTATGCAGATTATCAGCGTAAGCTGAGTCAACTCATTATTCCTGATTGCTTTATCAGCAGTCAGGCTCTTGGAAGGAGAATAGCCAGGCATGACCGAATTAAAGAGAGTGGGAGTTTTGACTTCCGGGGGCGACGCGCCCGGGATGAATGCCGCCATCCGTGCGACAGTTCGTGCCTGTATTTACTACGGTCTGGTTCCCGTAGTGATTCAGGAGGGTTACAAGGGACTGATTGAGAACCATATGGCAGTGGCGGATGCCCGTTCGGTTGCCAACATCATTAATCAGGGTGGTACCTTCCTGAAATCCGCCCGCTGCCAGGAGTTCCGCAGCAAGGAAGGTCGGCTAAAGGCCTACGAAAATGCGCGGGCTGCTGAGCTGGATGGTCTGGTGGTGATCGGTGGCGATGGTTCATTCACCGGCGCCATGCTGCTGGAAGAAGAGCATGGTCTGCCTTGTATCGGGGTTCCCGGTACCATCGATAATGACATTTACGGTACTGACTTCACCATTGGTTATGACACCGCACTGAATACCGTGGTCGAAGCCATCGATAAGATTCGTGATACCGCAACTTCCCATAATCGCCTGTTCTTTATTGAAGTTATGGGCCGTGATGCCGGCTTTATCGCCCTGAATACCGGTATTGCTTCCGGTGCAGAGGATATCCTGATTCCTGAGCAGGAAAAGACAGTTGAGTTATTCATGGAATCTTTGCAAAAGAGCGGTCGTGCGGGCAAAACCTCCAGCATTATTGTGGTTGCTGAAGGTGATCGCAGTGGTGGTGTTTTTGAATTGTCCCGTGCGGTGGAAGAAAACTTTCCGGAATACGAAGTGAAAGTCACCGTACTGGGGCATATCCAGCGTGGTGGCAAGCCTACCTGTTTTGACCGTGTTCTGGCCAGCCGTCTCGGTGTTGCCGCTGTAGAAGCCCTGCGCAATGGCGACAGTGATATTATGGTGGGTCTTCATGACCTCAAGGTGGTGAAAACCCCGCTGGAAAAAGCCATCAGCAAGCACAACCAGATTGACAGTCACCTGATGAAAGTGGCCAGGATTGTTTCCGTTTGATTCTTTGATGCCCAATGGTTGAATGCTGACCAGCAGATGACTAAAGTTTTTCAAGACGGAAAAGCCTTTAAATCAGGGGCTTTTTGCTTTCCTCCCAGCCGGTGTTTGCCGGTCCCGCATCTGTGCAGCGGTCTCATGCCATGAGCAAGCTTCACAGAAGATTGTTGTAACAGCCGCAGGTAACAGTTATGGCTATCTTTGACTCTCTCAAAAAAAGTCTGGGTTTTGACTCAAATGATGGAACAGTCCTGAAGGCACCTTTGACGGGCAAGATTGTTCCCATAGAGGAGGTGCCAGATCCGGTGTTTGCCGACAAGGTGGTGGGAGATGGTCTGGCCATTGATCCAACCGGACACGTTATGGTGGCGCCCTGTGATGGCGTGATTGGCAAAATTTTTGAAACAAATCACGCTTTCAGTATGGAAACACCCTCAGGCGTTGAGCTGTTTGTCCATTTTGGCATTGACACCGTGGAGCTGAAAGGGGAAGGCTTTAAACGAATAGCAAAAGAAGGACAGCGAATTAAAGTAGGTGATCCTGTGGTTGAAGTGGATCTTGCTTTTCTGACAGAAAAGGCGCGAAGTGTGGTCACTCCCATTGTGATCTCCAATATGGATGATATCAGTCATCTGGAGAAATCCAGCGGGGATGTGCAGGCCGGGGCTGATACGCTGTTGACCGTATATATGAAATGAATCGATTTTGGCCAACCAGGTCGGTTTGGCCATCTCGGTTTTTCCCGCGGCACTCGTGAAAAAGTGTTTGAGTCGTGATTATGATTGCTTGTCGTTTGCTTGGCTGGGCGACTTGCTCTTTCGACACTTTTGCCTCACCGAACTGAACCAGCCTCCCGGGCTGCTTAATTTTGCATGGGTTAATCAGTCTTCCTGAAAATTGGGATTGGTATTAAAGCCGCTGGCAGTAGCTGATTCGTAACTTGGCAGCGTGTGACCATAAAGAAAGTGATAATCCGGCGGTGGGGGAGCATAGGCACGGTAGTAGCTGTCAGGCGCATGATCAAGTATTTTCCAGATTTCTGTGTCTAGCTGAGAATGGTCAAGGTGTTCAAAATCAGTAGGAGTCAGAGTTTGACTACGTTGGAATCCTAAAGAGAAAAGTGTGAGAAAGTGCTGCTTGAATTGCAGGTTTTGGCTGTTTAATAGTTGCGCAATAAAATCCTCGGAGGTGACAAGTTTTTTCTTCAGGGACACAATTAAATTATTAAAATGCGTTTTTGTTCGGTCAAAACACCCCTTTGAATATCGATCCATAAAGATAATCAGCAGGTTTTCAGCAGCACCCGTATCCTTGGGTGCACCAGGGTCCAGATTTCGTTTTTTCAGCAACTCTTCGGCCAGTTCGAAATTATCAAACATCAAGGCCTCGCCAAGGAGATTTACATGGACCTTATTGCCATTAAGCTCAAGGTTATAAGGAATTAGCTTCAGGTGATCTACTTTGCTGGACTCGGCAAAAGCAGCTTTATGCTGAAAAATTACAGATGTGTTGAGAGAGGCATCATGGTTACTGACCAGCATTTTACAAACTTCTTCCCTGTTTTTGTTGCCAGGGTTTGAATTTATTAATTCGACTGGTGTGAGAAAAATAGGTGACCAGGCATCCGTGAGCTTCATCTTCATGGAAGTGCCAGGTAAATTATGGTCAAAGTCAAGCAATACCCTGACTGCTTCTGGTTTTAATTTATCCACGGCATGATCTGCACGAAGTTGTTTCCTCCCAAAATTAAACGTTCTGGGTTGCAAACCGGGATCGCCACCTGTTAACACTTTTCTGGGGTCTGCCCCACAGTCAAGTAATGTCTTCAAAACTTCGGTATTGCCATGTGCCGCCGCCTCAAATGCTGCAGATTGCAGTTTATCCCCGGGGGTTACAGAATAATCACGCAGAAGGCGATTAACCATTGGCAAATCACCTGTTTTAGCTGCCACATTCAGCGCCGAATTGGGTCCTTTGCGCTTCAGGGTTAACACGTTAGCAATACGATTACAGAAAGCGATTCCCTGACGAGTGGCAGGCGGGTTTGGCTGATCCGGAGGCTCAGTGACACGCGCTGTGCCAGATTGGTTCGACATATGGGCGGTGTCAGTCAGGTAGGCTCTATTGTTTATCATATTGTTACCAGTGGCTTGCATTTATATCAATAAGTGTGAGCCCGAAACTCGTGCTCTTGAATTCATTGACTTGACAGCTGAATATAAGTTCCCCGGGTATGTATTTTTTTGGCCAGTGGTAGTAAACGACAGTGAAATGCGTAACTACAGTTTTTAAAATGAAGGGATTTTCATCTGTTTAAACTTGGCTACGCTTTCAGCAGATTCCGGCGCATCTTTATTAGCCATTGCCATCTCAAGGTCGAACGCGTCAATTTTCAGATCATTACCGACGACACTGTTGAAGTTTTCTACTGCAGCTTCAAAGTCCACTTTAAGCGACTCAAGATAATATTCAAGCATTATTCGATTATTAGAATTTTGTCTGGTGTCTTGTAATTTATTTTTACAATTTTGCATCTTTTTCAAGGAATTGCAAAGGTCAGTAAATTTCTGTCGGGTATCTTCATTCTTAAGGGCAAGATCGATTGGCTGCTCAACTTCTTCTGCCTGGCTTTGAGTGACTTCTGCCTTTTCTATAAATGCAGGGATGTTCATTTGTTTGAATTTGGCGACGTCTTCAGCAAATTCTGGCGAGTGTTTATTCACCAATGCCATCTCAAGGTCAGAAGCGTTAATTTGTTTGTCAGCACTGACGGAGTTATTGAAGCTTTGAACTGAGGCTTTATAGTCTGCCTTAACCAGCTGCAATTCAATACTGCAAAGATTGAAAGCTTCGGTACCGCGATCCAGTTTTTGTAAATCATTTTTACATTTTTGCATCCGTTCCAGGTTGGAACACAGGGTGTCAAAATTTCTCTTGATGGTGGCTGGATTATTCTGGGCCTGTTTGTCCGGCGGCTTGACATTTTTATCACTGGCGGGATTTTTGATGTTCGAGCCGGATTGTTCTGTTGGTTTATATGCCCGGACATGCCTTTCTTTAATTTTGGTGCCGGGTTGTTTGGATTTTGACGAAAAAAGGGAGATCAGGAATGACTTGAAGGTTTTTGACGGCGTGACCTTGAACCCGCGAAAATCTCCCTCAGATTTATTGGTTCCCTGAGTTTTGTCGTTTATCGCCGGGTTAACGTTGACAGATTGATGGCCACCGCCGACTCGATCCATTGCTGTGCCTCCCTGAAACATTAGAAAATATCTATGTCGGCCTGTCTGGCCAATCGATGAGCGAAAGCCAGAAGATATACAACGCTATATCTGCTGGCGAAGAAATTAAATGTTTACATTGATTTCATTGCCTCTTGCATCTCTGTGCGAATATTGTCTGAACGTGGTCCGAAGATGGCTTGCATATTTTGGCCAACCACCACGACAGCGGTCGCTCCGAGTTGTTTGATCCGGTCAATATCTGCAGCTGCTGTATTGTTAACCGTAACTCTCAGGCGGGTAATACAGGCATCCAGGTTTTTGATATTGCCTTTTCCGCCAAACGCATTAATCAGGTTAACAGCCAGCTCGCTGGATGACCCGGCAGCGCCTTCGCTGACAATTTCAGCTTCGCGCCCGGGCGTTTTTACATCAAGTGCCATAATCAGCACTCGAAAAATAACATAGTACAGAACGGCGTAGAGTGCTCCAAGAATAATGATCCAGACCGGTTTGGTGGCAATGCCGAAATAGATCACATAGTCGATCAGGCCATTAGAGAAGGACATGGCCATCTTGATATCCAGATAGTTGGTGATGGCATATGCCATGCCAGCGAGCAGCGCGTGAATGCCATAGAGCAGCGGGGCCACAAACAGGAAAGAAAATTCAATGGGCTCGGTGATGCCCGTCAATACGGAGGTAAGCGCTGCAGAGAGCATGATACCGCTGGTTTTTACTCTGTTTTCCGGTTTTGCACAATGCCACATGGCAATGGCCGCAGCAGGCAAACCAAACATTTTGAACAGGTAGCCGCCGGCCAGAAAACCGGCTGT
The DNA here is from genome assembly GCF_024606365.1 of Endozoicomonas sp. ONNA2. Lineage (GTDB taxonomy): Bacteria > Pseudomonadota > Gammaproteobacteria > Pseudomonadales > Endozoicomonadaceae > Endozoicomonas. Next base: position 887 of record NZ_JAHHPO010000131.1, on the reverse strand, counting down.
TGGATCTCCGGCAAAAAAGCGGGCAATGTCGCCATTAAATATCCGGCCGGACTCATCAATAAATTCACCCATTTCCATGTGGAAAGGCACGTTCCAGATATGATGCAGGCCAAAAGGGATGAGTAACCTTTCGACAAAACCATAAACAAACCCTGCCGCTTCCGGGTTTTCATTAACTGACCATTGGGAAAAATCGTTGATAACGGATTGGATGGGGGGCCAGATAAAGCTCAGCAGGATACCCAGGAAAATGGCACCAATGCCGGTAGCTATGGGGACAAACCGTTTGCCGGCAAAAAAACCAAGATACTCCGGTAACTGAATTTTGTAGTATCGGTTAAACATCACTGACGCCAGTATACCGACAATGATGCCACCAAAGACGCCGGTATCAATGGTGTCAATACCCATCACGGATGCCGGTTCAAAGCCCAGGTGATTGGCCATGATACCCATGGTACCAAGCATAATGACAAAACCAACGGCAGAAGCCACTGAAGAGACACCGTCGTTTTCTGTGAGTCCTATGGCCGTACCAATGGCAAAAATCAGGGGCAGGTTACTGAATACAGCACCGCCGGCCTGGGCCATAATGCTGGAAATCAGGTCCGGTATGAACGCAAACCCCGCGCTGCCCACGCCCAGAAGAATCCCGGCGACAGGCAGTACGGCAACTGGCAGCATTAACGCTCTGCCAATTTTTTGCAGCGTACCGAAAGTACTTTTGATCATGAGGGTGGCTCCGCAAAGGGAATAAAAGGTCTTCTGGATGGCAGCCGGATCAACCTTTCGGTCATCAATAGCGTTAACCGATACGCTACTGCCATCAGATCGTCCAGGAGGCTGTCCGAGAATAGACTGCCCTACGCGGCAACTGCTCCTGCGTT
>NZ_JAHHPO010000130.1 GCF_024606365.1 Endozoicomonas sp. ONNA2 | reverse complement strand
AGATATTAATTCTCGTTCTATATCAGACGACAATACTTCCGACCGTTCTGAAGAGCCAATTAAACTAAACGATGATGCTGCCCTGACCTATCATGCAAGTACTGGTTCAGAGAAAGAGCCCATAAAAAGCGATACCATTAAATCTACTCCCAAAAGAAAGTCGACTGAATACGTCAGACTATACAATGCCACGCATGCCAACTTTTCCTCTGGGAAGGTGACTGTAAACCCCAGAATTCCCGTTGGCGCGTTTAATGTTCTGGAGCAAGCGGGTCTCATCCACCGTAATGAAAGTGGTAATCCTGAATTACGTATTCCGGAGTGCGATTTTGGTGGTGAAATGTAAATAAGAGTGCCTTTCGCCTCGAGGAGCAAGTTTATTTGTCAAGAGCTTTAGAGATAGTAGTGCGTGGTTTCAATGAGTTTGACGGGTTGTCGTTATTATAAGTCTCTGCACTCCGTTCGTTCTGAGCCTGTCGATGGGCGCAAACTTCGGCCCATGGTAGAGCGTGCCAACCTCCGCTCAGGATGAACGGAGTTGGTACACGCCAATCTCATTGAAATGATGTAGTAGTGATAATCTGTTCAACAGGCATCACTGCTCTCCCTCTTTTTAATCACTGCTTCTAATAGCAAATAAGGAGATCATTCATGCCTTTTTAGCTTGGATATTTCATAAACTGTCGCGAATCTCGTGTACGACCACATGGATTTGGGAGGTAGGGAGACTCAGTATGCCAACGCCGAGGACTTTGTCGCTCCAAGGGGTTTTGTGAGGGAGCGCCGTACAGTAGAGACTATTCAAAACTCCCTTGGATAGGCAAAGGAGTAGCGTGTTTGTGAGCACGCTTATGAAATATCTCGGTTAGTTCAGGCGCTTAAAAATCGTACAGGGAGTTTAACCTAGGAGCATCGCAGCACTGTATTTCTGAAGTTCCTCGCGCAAGGCAGCTAATCGTCGTTTTTCCAAAACAAGTTCTTTTTCTTGCAAAAAAATAAGTTCTTTTTCTTGCAAAATAAGTTCTTTTTCTTGCTCTTCTTTTTCCCTGATCAGACTTTGAATTTTCTGAACCTTTCCCTGACACTGAGCAAGATCGTCGGTTAGCTTTTTCATTTCAGCATCAGAGTTGCACTTGCCCTTTTTTTCTATCGCTTTTTCTGCCTCAACCAGTGCCTTAAAGGCATTCTGATGGGCAATATACAGGTCCATATGCCCCATTTCATCGAGTTTCTGTTGGCGAAGATAGGGGTATGTCAGCAATTGTCCGGCACTTGGCCGTTTATCCGGATCAAGCTGCAGGCAACCCAGCAAAACGTTCCGCCAATCCTCGGAAATACCGGGTCGCCGTTTAATTTGAATGATCAGCTTGTTATAAGCCGATGTATCAAGTTCATATTTAACAAAGGCCTTTTTCAAGTCAGGCTTTAGTTTAACCAGTATTCGTTCGTATGCGGTTAGTTTTAGTGGCTTCTCTTTAATAATTGAGTGGCGATATCCCAGCTCCATTTCCGCCAGGGTGAGACCCAGAGACCAAATATCTGCTTTCTCAGTTGCGGTTTCCATATCAAACGTCTCGGGTGCAGAATAATCGGGGCTCCGGGTCAAGAGCTTAAACTGTCCTTTTCTGTTGCGCTTGACTGCAATTCCATAATCAATTAGTGATACTTCACCTTTGCTATTAATGGTAATATTTTGCGGTTTGATGTCTGAGTGCAGTATGCCTTTTTCGTGAACCTTTTGCAGGGACTGAAACAGCTGCCTGGCGATACTGCACTTCATATGTCCGGGGATACCTTTTCTTGTGGCCGGCAACAATAAATCCTCCCTTTTAAACAAATCAAACAGCATTTCAAGGTTTGCGCCCTTGTCATGCATTACCAGGCGATTTCTTCTGTACCAGGGGCTATAAATAAATTCACCCATCGCCTTCAGGCACTTTTTCTCATTTGTTGCGAAGGAACACAAGAGGCTGTCATTGTCTTTGACTACGTAAAAACGCGACATTTTTTTACTGCCTGCGCCCTTTGGTGGAACCTGTACCGCCCGGAATACCTTGCCAAAGCAACCTTGACCAACCAATTTTTTTTTTACCGTGTTCTTTACCAAAATTTTGATCTTCCGATAATTGAACGGCAGCACATGCCCTGACTCTTCCGGAACCACATCCACCGCTCGATGGACAATACTGACATTACCATGGTCCCAGCTCGAACCAGAGGGTGTAAAGGCCGGGTTGGCGATACCCTGAGCCGTTCTCGCAGCAAAGGTTCCCTGTTTTTCATTTGAGTTATCGGTGGTTAACGATGAAGTATCCCGCAATTGTTGTGGCTGAACATATCCTGTAGTCATACTTTCTCTCCCTGAAAGCCAGTCACATCTGACAAGCCAAAACGTCGTTGAATGTTGCCAGGTTATGACGTAAGAGCCTAACATTGCAGGCAAATAATTGTACTAACCAAGTTGTCAGTATCGCTGAACTCAAGGGACTATCCTGAAATAACGTACTACATAAGTAGCTGCCCATATGAAGTCATATATTTCTGACTTCTTTTGCGTATCATCAGGTAAAAGCCATTCAATTACATTTTCCCCTGTTTTTTAACGCCAGTGCTGGCGTGCAGGTCTGCTGCAGACCCTGTCGTAGAGAGATTTACCAACTTTGCATAAATTATCCAGAGGCTCACACAAATAAACAAAAAATGATAGTACCGCTGCTTCAGCAGCAAATATTAACGCATCTTGTCGCAGGTCCCGGTATTCACTGTATTTATCAGGTCCCAGATTCCTGGCAAGAAATTCTTGCGCCGGTACATTAAAAACAGTATTGACATGGTTACAAATAGCAACTGTCACAGTGCCAATGGCAATTGAGAAGACACCATTTGCGATGTTTTTTTTAAATTCCGGGGATAACACGGAGGGCATTTGACCATTGGCTGATGCTGAAAAATGGCTGATGGGCAACACGGGTAAAACCTCAAGTGAAACTCACTGGTTTGTGATGGTCCTGGTAACGCCCTATAAAAAAGCGTGTTAGCACTTCAATTTTGATCAGGATTTTTTGATCAGGAATGTGATGCAAGCCGACTACATACTCTGTCGTATATCGATTTAGCCAGGATGCAACAATCAGTCAGACCTCCATTGGCAGCAAATAATATTAACGGATATACATAAAGCCTGGTTATTTTGATCTCACCATTTATGAGACCAATATATTTAATCCTTTCATAACCACTCAGATTCTCCAGGGCATAATCCTCTGCATGCCTGTTAAAATACCCGTGTATGTCCAGAGATGCTGTGGCAGCAAGAACTCCACCTAGAAATGAACCGCAGACTGTGTAGGCAATCTTTACGGATTGGTCAAGTAATGGCAGGGAATCCGGGGGGGTTGCTGATGTACTTGCTGGAAAATTGTACCCAAAAGAAGAAGTTTGCATGGTAAACCACCTGAGTAACACAAGATTTTCGTCGGTTAGACATTACCAACAGGTGCAAAGTTCAATTTGGATATTTTTTCAAATCCCCATGACCGGAATAGCCGGTCATGGGGATTTTCAGGCCGCGGAGAGCTTCTTCAATACTTCAAATTTTTCCAGCTGCTCCGGTAACAATAAGACATTCGAAACTTTATGATGAAGACATTTGAACCTTTATCAAGAACATATTGTCTACTCATAAGGTAAATTGAAAAATTAAACAAGGTTGAAATTAATGAAGCAGCTCAGACAGTTTTCTATTGCATTGATAATGTCTATTCTTTTATGCCCTGTTGCCCTGGCAGATGAGACTTCGGTAACACCGGATAAATTACAAATCAGCTATATCAGACAATATATGGCCAACAACCGTTTCTTTGATCGTCTTAACGATTCAGCGTACTCGGGACAACCCATTGAAGCTCAGATAAAGGCAGGCCGGGATGAAGCAAAACGTCAGTATTACTGGGTACTGAAGGAGCATTCCTTCTATGAGTCATTGCCCTACCTGGCGTTTTATGTTCCTGCTTTTATTGTTGCTGGAGCAGCATATTCATACCAAGGTGCCATTGCAAATTATCTGAGGACCGCCTCAGAATTTACTAACGTGATGGCTACCGTGGTTGCTTCCATGGGCGTTGGACTCACAATAACGACAACTATTCCATTTATGATGAATGTTTACTATGGAATATTTACGCCAAAGCTGGCCGAGGAGAATTTAATTCTGGCCTATGGTGCAAAGAAAGCATTTCTGGATAAACGCACGCAACACTACATTGAGGATGAGCTGTTTTACAGTTTCTGGCGAAGCCCCGGCGGTGAAGCACTCAACCGGTTGCAGAAAATTCTGGATAAAGCGTTAAGACTTCCGTTTTACTCCAGGGAACTGGTCTATGATGAAGAGAAAATTGATCAGGCCCTGCGGGACTACCCAGTCCACGTGGCTGACCGGTTAAAACGGTTTGCCCACTCTGAGCTGATTTACCAGCAGACCGATTCCTCCATCCATGATAGCCATTACCCGATTTATTTTTTGGGCGCCCCCGGCACTGGCAAGACCCATGCCGCCAGACAGTTGGCTGAAGCGATGGGGACCAACTTGGCCATTGTCAATCTCGATGGTGCCACCATTGATGATATTGTCGGAACCCCTTTTGAAAGCGCCAATGCCAGGGCTGGCAGAATTCTTGATGCTATCATTGCCCGTACCGAATCCAGCCAGGATGTCAATCACCATAACCAGGTTCTGATGATTGATGAGTTCGATCGGTTGTTCCTCTCCGCAAACGAGAAGAGCAGAGATGTGCTGTCATTTATGTTGAAATTGCTTGATCCGTCCAATCGTTCTTACTATAGCCCCTATCTGAAAACGGAAGTACGTTTGCCTGATACCATCATTCTTGCCGGTAACCGTGATATTCATGAGTTAAGCGCCCATGATACTGAGCTTGAGGCCATTGCCTCCAGACTGGATAAAGTCGTTTTTGAAGGTTTCGATCGCAGTGCGAAAGAGAGAATTGCCTTTGAAGTTATAGTTCCAAACAAGGAGAAGCGTTATCAGTCGGCGGGTAAGCATTTTGCTAATTTCACCTTACCCGAAAGCGGTTATGACATGATTCACGACTTTATTGAAACAGACCAGGACCCGGGGCTGCGTTCCCTGGAAAAATATATATCCCGGGTTTTTGAACAGTTAGCCCGCGGCCTTGCGCCAAAAGCCTGATCCCCGGCCGGAACCGGGAGGCTGTCCGAGAATACACTGCCCTGCGTGGCAACTGCTCCTT
>NZ_JAHHPO010000009.1 GCF_024606365.1 Endozoicomonas sp. ONNA2 | reverse complement strand
CAAATCCGGCACAATCACCTCATAGCCCGCCTCAGGATTTGCCAGATCAACCCGGCCAATAAATCCTGCAGGCAGGGTTTCCAGAATAGCTCGTTGCCCTCGCCACGGTCGTTAAAATACAGGTGGATGTTGAGGTGCTCGAGTGCAATTTCCAGCAGCAGGCCCTTGTCGTAAGTCACATTACGCGTAGCATTGTCATCAATAGTATCCGGGGTGATTTGATGTAGTCGGAGTTCGCCAGATGGTTATTGGTGATCCATTCAGGCTTCTTCGTTGGGTTGGCAGATTCAGTCTGATTCATCTGTTATCATGGCCTCTATCCCCGGAGGCCGTATGATTGCAGACATTTCCCATATCCTGAATTTCCTGTTGTGTCCGACTCCCCGGGAGTGGCTAGAGGAGGCTTGCAAGCCTGAGAATCTTGCAGTTTTGCTGGTTGATCACGCAATTAATGAGAAGTTATGCGGATATTCTAAAGCGGCTATAGCAAACAATCCTTAGGATACCTGATAAACGAGTTATAATATCCAATCGTTGATCTGTAATCAATTTACTAAATTTCTATTGTATTTAAGTAAATTAATGACTACAGTGTTAAGTAAATGAGTATTTGACATTTACTAAATGGGAATTTATGAGGTAGTCGTTATGTCTTCAAATCTAATTAAATTAGCTCTCAAAGAGCTTGATATCACTCAGAAAGAGATGGCCATGAAACTCGGTGTATCTCCTGCACAAATCACCAAGTGGAAGGCTGGCGAACACATGTCTCATGATATGACTGAAAAAATTAAGGGAATTTTAAAGCTTGATGAGCTAGATCCAGATGTGGTTTTTTGGACAGGAGGAATAAAGGAAGCCAATAAGTGGCAGACGTTGGTTCATTATTTGGCTGAAATGGCAGACGAGAATGCAGAGTGCAACTACAACACTCAGCCGTTCGATGATGATACAGGATTATTGTTGTTCTGCATTCTGCGTACTCTAACTGAAGCAGGGGTTGAGATACCAAAGATATTTCCAGAAGATATTGAATTTGATTATTCAATGGATTACGAAGGAAATGAGAAGCTTTTTGACTCTCTTATCAGCGTTAATCCGTATTCAAATCTTATATATGAATTACTTATTGCTTGGGCTCAATTATATGATTTTTATGCTGCATTTGTTTCAGACCTTACTTATGATGATGAAATTGAACTATTTGAAGATTGTCACGAATTAGAGTTTTGTCTACCTTCACTTGCTCTAGCAAAAATAGGAGGCGAGAATGATTTACTCAAAGACTATAGGGGTTTTAGATACAAGACGGAAAAGTATTCTAAGGAACTGATAAACAAAATAAAAAAACAGGCTGTTAAGGCTGGATACCCTTTAAGGGCTGAATTGTATCATCTTATCACGCGTGATCCTGAGTCTTTGGTTCATGAGGCAGAGGCAGAAGCGTTTGGATTTAATGATGACAGAATTCATCCAGATGTTTATATGAATGAGATTCTGACAAGTTTAAGGCTTATGCATCAAGTACTTCCTGCTATATGTGACAAGCTGGGCGTAGAGTTTACGGTAGATAGTTCAGAGCTTTCAGCGATGTAGAACAGATTTTTATTGTTCTGCTCCTGGCAATAATTCAATCTTGATTTCTGTTATTCTGGCCTTCTTTATTGGAGGCCACCTGTCCGTAGATATCTCGCACATTTTAGAGTTCCTGGCTTGTACCACACCTCAAGAATGGATAGAGGAAGCTCGTAAGGAATTGTCTGTAAATAACTTCCACATATTCAGATGCTCCACCGCAATCAT
>NZ_JAHHPO010000129.1 GCF_024606365.1 Endozoicomonas sp. ONNA2 | reverse complement strand
CCCCTTGTAAACCAGGGCAGTCCGTGGATTTTTCTGCAATAGCGTCCGATGTTTCTCCATAAAACGCCAGTAAAGGCTGTTTAAAGGGCAGGCGTTTGCTGTCTCTTTTTCCTTCACCTTGTAAACACAGCCTGGGCAATAGTCACTCATTTTCTGCACATAATTGCCACTGCCTGCATAGGGTTTCGATGCCACCATGCCACCGTCCGCATACTGTGACATGCCACGGGTATTGGGCAGCTCTACCCACTGAATCGCATCGATATAAATACCCAGATACCAATGGTCGACTTGATCAGGATCAATACCTGCAAGCAGGCAGAAGTTACCGGTAATCATCAACCGCTGAATATGGTGGGCATAGGCATACTGCAATGACTGAGTAATAGCATGGCGCATACAGTTCATCTGTGTTTGCCCGGTCCAGAACCAGTCAGGCAGATTACTGTCCGCTTTCAGGACGTTCATGGATTCGTAGTCCGGCATATTGCTCCAGTAAACGCCCCGGATATATTCACGCCACCCCAGGATCTGACGGACAAAGCCCTCTATTTGCGCCAGAGAAATTATCCCGGGGTTTTCCCGCCAGGCATTGATCGCCTCATCAATCACCTGTTTCGGGTGGAGCATTTTGGTATTCAGGGCAAAGGAGAGCCGCGAATGGTAGAGGCTCCACTGATGGTCGCTGTTTGCGGTCATGGCATCCTGAAACTGGCCGAAATGTGGCAGGCAACAGGTGCAGAAATAATGGAGTAATTTTAAAGACTGCTGACGGGTAATTGGCCAAAGGAGGTGAGTACCAATGTTACCAAAGCTCTGCACCTTATGACGTTTCAGCCGCTCCAGTACTGACGCGGTTGAACTGGCAAACACAAACGGTTCCGGAATCTGCTCAAGATCTGCCGCTTTGAGTTTACAGCGATTATCCCCATCATAATTCCATTGCCCGCCTTCTGGCTGGCCAGCAGACATCAGAATATTATGCTGCTGGCGCATCTTTCGGTAGAACGTTTCCATCCTGCCAGGTTTGCCGGGCTTGAAACGCTTGACGAGCGCCTCAAAAGGTACCAGGAAATGCTCGGTATCCCACTCTTTTTTAGAGATGGTTTGGTTGATGGATTTACCTGGCTCAAAATCTCTCAACTGTTCCAACAAACGGTGCTCATCTGGCCGCTGGTATTCAAAACCAGTGACTGAATATTGCTGGCACAGGTGAAGAATCAATGAAGGCAGATCTTTGAAGTCTTTGGTGTCGTCCAGCGTCAGGTGAAGCACAATTTTCACACTTGCGACCTTCCTGGTAGC
>NZ_JAHHPO010000128.1 GCF_024606365.1 Endozoicomonas sp. ONNA2 | reverse complement strand
CCATTTTGAACTGCTGGGCAAGGCGGAATGACGAGTAATAGCAGGGCTATTGCGAGGGATTCCAACGAAGATCCAGCGGTTCAAAATGGCTGCGCAGTTCATTATTTAGAAGGTGGATTTGGTATTATATCGTGTTACGCACCGGTTAGCTTAATAGTTACCAATATCCCGAATACAAAAAAGCCAGAACTTTCGCTCTGGCTTGAGGTTAAGCACTTGAGGTTAAACAGCCTGCCCAGCCTGTAAAAACATTCAGACAGAATAGTACAGATCAAACTCTACCGGGTGAGTTGTCTGGCTAACGGCAAGACACTCTTCCTTCTTGAGTTCAATGTAACCATCGATCATGTCGTCTGTGAATACGCCACCGGCAGTCAGGAACTCGCGGTCAGCGTCCAGGGCAGCCAGGGCCTCTTCAAAGCTGGTTGAAACCGTCGGGATCTCGGCTGCTTCTTCCGGTGGCAAATCGTACAGGTCTTTATCCGCCGCATCGCCAGGATGGATTTTGTTCTTGATACCGTCCAGACCCGCCATCATCAGGGCAGCAAAGGCCAGGTAAGGGTTGGCAGTGGGGTCAGGGAAGCGTACTTCAATACGACGGGCCCTGGGGCTGTTCACGTAGGGAATACGGATAGAAGCAGAACGGTTACGGGCCGAGTAAGCCAGCATGACCGGAGCCTCAAAGCCCGGGATCAGACGCTTGTAGGAGTTGGTAGACCCGTTGGTAAAGGCATTGATCGCCCTGGCATGCTTGATCACACCACCGATGTAGTACAGGGCCTCTTCAGACAGACCGGCATAACCATCACCGGCAAACAGGTTCTCACCGTTTTTGGACAGAGACATGTGAACGTGCATACCAGAACCATTGTCGCCCACCAGTGGCTTCGGCATGAAGGTAGCTGTTTTGCCATAAGCATGAGCAACGTTATGCACTGCGTACTTCAGAATCTGGACTTCGTCAGCCTTCTTGACCAGGGTGTTGAACTTGACACCGATTTCGCACTGACCGGCAGTACCCACTTCGTGGTGGTGAACTTCCACGTCCAGACCCTGGGCTTCCATGGCATCACACATGGCAGCACGCAGGTCGTGCAGGGAGTCAACCGGTGGTACCGGAAAATAACCACCCTTCACTTTTGGCCGGTGACCAATGTTACCGCCTTCAAATTTGGCATTGGAAGACCAGGCAGCTTCTTCTGAGTTCACTTCATAAGAAGCACCCGAGATATCAACGCTCCACTTGACATCGTCAAAAACAAAGAACTCTGGCTCAGGACCAAAGAACGCGGTGTCAGCAATACCGGTGGACTTCAGGTACTCTTCGGCACGCTTGGCCACAGAGCGTGGGTCGCGCTCATAACCCTGCATGGTGGATGGCTCAACGATGTCACAGCGCAGGTTCAGGGTGGCTGCTTCAGTGAATGGATCGATGACTGCTGTGCTGTCATCAGGCATCAGAATCATATCGGATTCGTTAATGCCCTTCCAACCAGCAATAGAGGAACCGTCGAACATTTTGCCGACTTCGAAGAATTCGTCGTCTATTTCACCCGTGGGAATCGATACGTGCTGCTCTTTACCCTTGGTATCGGTGAAACGCAGATCAACCCACTTAACGTCATGTTCCTTAATCAGGTCAAGAGTCTTCGACATTTACTATTTCCCCTCTAGAGGACAAAAAAAAACCGGACAAACACCGCACTGGCGACCAATGTGTTCGGATCAGGCGGTTTACTGATCAATCTCTTTGCTTCCAGGTCTCATCAACGAGTAGCAGCCAAAGAAATACGCTTGTTGAGGCAATAGATATGCCATATTTTGCATCTTCATCAGACGAGATGGACATAACGGGATGGACATAAATAGCGCTCTGCAAGCGAACAATCTGGAAACAGGCGAACACTGAGCAAAAAAGATACTGGAAGCCAAGTGTCTCACCGGCTCACAGCGTTATTAGTCATCTGCAGATTACTCAAATACAGCTACTCACAGTTCTCACGCACCTGAATAAAGGATGGCTCTGCCGGATTCGGAAGAAGACCTGACCGATACGGTGCAGGACAACCAAAAAGAGCACCAAATTAGCGCAAATAGTTGTTAGGACATCTATCTGATAAAATAGCGCCAGACAGTGTACCCCCTTTGAAAAAGGATTTGCAGCATTACTTGCCGTACCTTTTTTTGAAGGCGTTTTGAAGGCGTTTTGAAGGCGTTGTTGAAGAGATACTGAGCAAAGTGGACAACGCCAGTATGGGCGTTATGCTCAAGCGAATGATGCTCAGGGCCGCCAGTGAGTTGGCCAAAGCGCTGGAAATGTCTGCGTTGGTCACCGGCGAAGCCATTGGTCAGGTTTTCAGCCAGACACTGCCGTACCCGGCTGTGATTGACTCGGTAACCGATGCACTGGTGCTCCGGCCTCTGATTACCATGGATAAACAAGCGATCATCGATACAGCCAGGCAAATCGGCACTGAGGTGTTCGTTTGTAATATTCCCAAATACTGCGCGATCATCTCAAAAAAAACCACAACCCGGGCAAGGGAAGAGAAAATAGCGGTAGAAGAGCGGCGTTTCAACGTCGATATACGCCAAGATGCTATTCAGCGCCGGAGAGTGGTCTCCATCCACGATATCATTGCCGATGACCTGACCCGGGAAGACGTTGAGGTGGTTAGTGAAGTTCATCAGGGTGAAGTGATTATTGATATCCGTCACCCGACGGAAGAAGAGATAAAGCTGTTCACCATGCCCGGACGAGAAGTGGTGACCATTCCCTTTTATCAGCTGCGCACACGCTTTGCTGGGCTGGACAACGAATGACATTACCTGATCTACTGCGAAAGTGGAGTCATGAGTCAGCTGCATGCCATGCAACTTCGGGCAGAAGGGTATGAGAATGTTGGCATATTTAAGCCGTAAATAAAAAGGAGTAACTTCGATGAAACTGGCCCTGATCGCTGCAGTGGCAGACAATAACGCCATTGGCATCAATAATAAAATGCCCTGGCATCTGCCGGGAGATCTGCGTTACTTCAAAGCGGTTACCATGGGTAAACCTGTTATCATGGGCCGGAAAACCTTTGACTCCCTGGGCAAGTCTCTCCCTGGCAGAACCAATATCGTCATGACTCGGGATCATGACTGGCACCATGACGGGGTTAACGTAGTCCACAGCCTGGTTGATGGGATTGCTCTGGCTGAAACGATTATCCGGGCTGAGGCTCCTGACTTGGCTGAGGCTCCTCACTTGGCTGAGGCTCCTGCTCCGAACGAAGAAATCATGGTCATTGGTGGCGAACAGATCTATCGACAGGCGATTGATCAGGCTGACCGGCTTTACCTGACCCGGGTGTATCAAAATTTTGACGGTGATGCGTTTTTTCCGGACATTAACCCGCAGCAGTGGCGGGAAATCTCCCGGAAAGACACTCAATCGAAAGATGCTCCGCCACTGACTTATAGTTACCTGGTGCTCGATAGGGCCTGAAAGCAGCGCCTGCCATTCACCCCGTGCGTAAGCCACATTTCATGCCTCCTGAGATGCAGGAAATACCCCCTTTCTCAGGTTCTGGTCGTCTATAATTAATCGAGTAGGGCAGTCTATTCTCGGATAGTCTCTTGGTTGCCCGGAAAAACTGTCTGTTGCCTATCTTGTTCGTCAGACAGGCAAGGGTTATTTTTACCAATACTCCTTAAGCCAATACGAGCTTTGAATAAGGGTTACCTTAAGGAATGAGGAATGCCCCAAATACCAAAAGATCATACTTCTTCGCACAGCGCAGGATATACTCCCTCCAGCCTTGGTAAAGGCCATCGCGCCACTAATAGCCGTGAAAAACAATCCGTGGAAACCATCACCCGGGTATCTGAGCATATTGAATCCAAGTACTGGCACAACCGCTTGATTTCTTTCTGCAGGGAAAAAATAAATCGCTTTATCCACCCTGCCCCATCAGTAAAAGTGAGTGATCTGGTTGACGACCTCACCAAACACAACCCCCAAAACCCACAGAAAGTACTCGCTGCATTAAAACTGCATGCAGGCAAGTCTGTCAAACTGCATCAATCAGAAGATGGCAGACTGGGTATTTCCGATGGGCAAGTTGCTATTGGCACAGAAACTATAGAAGCTGTGGTTAAATCCTCTCAACTCAGCAGCATGGACATGACCTATGAGTATTTACGTAGAGGTAAAATACTACCTGAAGGTTTCCTGCAACAAATAATCCTGCCACATATACACAGAAAAATTCGCTTGGCAATTCAGTATGAAAAAACTTCAGGGTTACCCGTTATTCAACAACAACTTCAGGGACGTCAGCAATATGGAACACACCGTGAACAACAATACCAATATATTAAAGATTTATTAAAAAGGGTTGGCATAAAGGATGAAAAAACGTTCACTTTTGAACGAATGCTTGAAGTTAAAAGAGAGTTGCGAAACAACCTGGTCCTGCCCATTGAAGAACAAAAATCAGTAATAGGCAATAAAGTAAAAAGTATTGGCCATGGTGCACTCAATCCTCAGCAACCGCCTCCTCCCCAACTGCCTGAACCCGGGAAAACAGACCACTTCATCGAGAAAGAAGATTGTAAACATATTCAAAAACTGGCTTCAGGAGAACGTTTTTTTTCAAATATACACCTTAAAGATATCGGCAACCGAATAAAGAGAAATATCTTACGTAACAAACGAAACCAGATTATAAATTTCTGTATTCTGCTTGCTGGTGTCATCCTCACTGCTATTTTTCCACCCGCTGGAATGGCCATCGGTATCGCCGTTGCTGTTGGACTAGTCACTGATATAGGTTACGTTGTTTTCTGGTCGGCCAGTACAGAGCTTTGGCGTAGGTTCAGGATGGCCAGAGGACTTAAACAAATAAAAAAATACGCTGACTTTGACTATACCAACGTTGATAAGTCAAATGACAAGAAAAGAAGAGAGTTAATAAAGAAGCTTCGCTACCGATGCACGCATAAGACCTTTACAGAGATATACAGTGCTTATGCTGAACTCGAAAAACAAGCACTAAAACTGGAAAAAATGGCGGAAAAAGAGCAAAGGACACTTGAAGAGTCTATTGCTTTAGAGAAAGAGAAAGCACTGTATTATGAGCGCAGGAAAAAGCTGAAAGCTAATTTATTTTTTTTTGAAAAGCTCATTGAGAACGTAATCATCAGTCGCAATATTCTTGAAAACCGGCATATAAAGGACCTGGAAGAGCTTTGGAATACAAAATTTAAAGATATGCCCACTGAAAAAAGGGAAGAAGTATTCAAGAGTGTTTGTAGCAACAAGCAGTTAATGGTTCATGGTCATCAAATAAAAATAAGTGATGAAAAATGGATAAGCCGAATCATTCCTCGCTGGATGAATCATACCCAAAGCGTTGAAGATCAGACGGTGTCTGATAGCACGGTAATCGAGCCCATAAATACATCTGTCGTGTTTAAATCAGCCGGAATTTTCAAAGAAATTATACAGGAGTTTTTCTATAGTCAGATAAAAGGATCGTTATACAAAAACTTGTTAAACTTTTTCAAGATAGCTGGAAAAAGAGGCGGATCTATCAATATAACCCCTGTAGCTCCCAAGATCTCATTGCATGGAGCCTTGTGTTTTGTGGCTTTCTTTTTTGTTGAAATGGCGTCCAATCATGCAAACACAAAAATCAATGAAAAGAGAATGGCAAAGATTATTAAAAAGCAGTCGGATTATACCAGACAACTATTTGGCAAACGGTTAAGAACAGGACGTGAGGAAGTTGGCACAATGCGCACGATGGCCAAGCAACAGTTGGAGCCTATGGTTGACCATTTGCTTGACTCTATAAAATCGATGGAAGAAATTGGTGACAAGCTCGAAGAAGCCAGGCAACGAAGTGAACTGCTCAACAAAGGAACGTTCGAGGCTATGAGTGATGAAGAGGCCGCCATACTCATCCTTAAACATGCAGCCTTGCAGCAGTTGCTTGATCAGGAAATTAACGGTGCGTTCGGTGAATTCCATCGCGTTGTTCAGGAAAAAAGTGCTACCTTGAATAAAAAAATAGCCAGAACATTGATTGCTAATAGTGCGCGAGTTATTTCTGCGGTATCCGAAGGTCAGGAACGCGGATACATACCAAAGGTAGCCGCGGGGCGGGAAGCTGCTGATCAGCATTCTCAAAATGAACTTCAGCGGTTGTCATCCGAGGATTTCTTGCAATCTATCCAAGACCAGCCCTGTGGTCGTCTGATTCGCCGATTACGCGCAGGAGAAATATCGGAAGGCCTGGCATTCAAGGAAATCAGGGAACTCGATAGTCTGGACCAACTGCGTAATTTGAGCATCTGGATTGAAAAAGCACAAAAAGAAGGAAGTTACCAGGAGCACGAAGATACTCTTAAGATGTTCCACAGCATTGTTACTTATATTATTGAATACAAATATAAGTCTTCTCAATACCCGCAATACCCAATTGGCAACCTGCCCCCGGTCGATCCGATTTAGCCTGGGAGGCTGTCCGAGAATAGCGCCCGACTGGGCGTCCCCGTAGCGAGGATTGCG
>NZ_JAHHPO010000127.1 GCF_024606365.1 Endozoicomonas sp. ONNA2 | reverse complement strand
AGACCAATTTGCTGCCACCGCAGTAGGGCAGTCTATTCTCGGACAGCCTCCTGGTCACGCCACATGCTCAGATCCTGATCAATTGACTCAAACCAAGGTCTAACGGTCAAAAGTCATTTCTGGAGCCATAGTTATAGACTCTAAAGATATAAAAATACGAATTATAAAAATCATAGATTTTAAAGCGTTGCCTCGGGCAGCCTGAAAATACCGAATTGGTAAGGAGAGATGTATGCGCCTGAACCTTCTGTTAGCACCTTTACAACACGTTATCGATACCATGCAAAAGGGGAAAACCTTCAAGATCCGAGTGCTGATGGAGGAGCTTGGCCTGTGGGAAAGTCAGGACGATCTGCAGAAGATGAGAATAGCTTCGACTTTCCGGTCTATGGTAGAAAGTGGCGTGATCAGCAATATCCAACTGCTCACTCACCATAAAACCCGGCATGCGATTTATATCACGGTATAAAGGCCACAAATCAATGGAAAATATGTTGCGCCATCAAAAACAGTCAAGCAAAATATTTTTCACGGTAAAGAAGCCGGAAACATCCGACTTCATTATTTTTCAGTCACGGTAAGGTTTCTGATCAAGGCTTCATGCTGTGGGGATTTCTTGGAAGACTGTCTCCTGAAAAGAGTTCGATAGCAGATTCAATGAACATGCCCGCCAGGCCCATGCACATGACCGTGGTCCAGCTCTTCTTTGGTAGCTTCACGCACCTCGACCACTTCAATGCTAAAGTGCAGGTTCTCACCTGCCAGCGAATGGTTAGCGTCGATTACCACCTGGTCACTTTCGTCATCAATAGCCACCACAGTTACAATCCGTGGGCCAATGGCGGTATCGGCATGGAACTGGTTGCCCACCTCAACAGGATGATCACCAAACTGTTCTTTCGGTACCGGCTGAACCAGACTTTCGTCATACTCGCCATAGCCTTCGGCAGGCTCAACTACCACTTCAAACTTGTCACCAGCCTGCTTGCCATCCAGGGCATTTTCCAACCCTTCAACAATATTGCCCTCACCGTGAAGATAAGCCATGGGAGACTCGCCTTCCGAACTGTCGAGAGTTTCTCCCGCATCATTTTTCAGAGTGTAATGGAACAGACCCACTGTCTCTTTGGCTATCTTCATCTGTTTATGCCTTTAATAGGGTAAACACCTATCTTAACTGTCATTGTTACTGGTAGCCAGAAAACTGCAAATAAATGCGCTTTCTGGTGCAAACTAACCCTATTTAACAAAAAGGAGTTTTTCCTCTTGAGCGATTCTCGATGCAGCTGGTGCCATGGCGATGAACTCTATACCCGATACCATGACGAAGAGTGGGGTGTTCCCTGCCATAACGATCAGAAACTCTTTGAGTTTCTGATTCTTGAAGGTGCCCAGGCGGGCCTGAGCTGGATCACCATTCTGAAGCGCCGGAAAGGCTACCGCAAAGCATTTCATCAATTTGATGTTCAGCAAGTGGCCGCAATGACAGACCAGGATGTAGAGAAGCTGATGCACGATGAAGGCATTATCCGCAACCGGCTGAAAATCCGTAGCGCCATTAAAAATGCCCGGGCGTTTATCAAGGTTCAGGAAGAATTTGGCAGCTTCAGCCAGTATCTGTGGTCATTTGTAAACCATCAGCCCATCATCAACCAGCGACAATCAATGGGTGACCTACCGGCTACCACCGATATTTCAGACCGGATGAGTAAAGAGCTGAAAAAACGCGGCTTCAGCTTTGTTGGCAGCACCATCTGTTATGCCTATATGCAGGCAATGGGGCTGGTGAACGATCATCTGGTCAGTTGCCCATCTTATAGCAATTCCAATTTCCGACTAACTTAATCGTATTGGTACGATTGTAAGTCGTAGATGTACAGCCGAGTGTGGCTTGGGAGGCTTCTAAATATGAACTTTTCAATGGGCCAACTGTCGATATATATAAGTTCAATTCTTAATTTTCTTTTGTACGCTGGATATCGTGCGTAGTGCCATCTGCCCTGACTCATTATAGATGGCACCGGCTTGATGACTTGGTGCTGACAGTCGAGTTTCCAGTCGGCAAAAAGAAGAATTAGCTGAACAATTACCGGGGGTTGATATCGCTGGTTGATTACATGCAACGGCTCAACTATCCAGTTTTCGTCCAAAACTTTGCAGCGCTTGTAGATAAAGGCCTGGAGGATGAAAAAAGAGTTTTGTTTTAACACCCTGTTCAACGAACTTTCGGGGGCTGTAGAGTAGTATTGCTTCCTCCTGCCGGATTTATTGCGCCGAGGTGCAAAACACACATAATCAGACAAAGAACAACTGCGGCCATTACTTATGTTACCGTTACCACCAGCGAAAATTTTTTCACCCGCCACCAGTATTAGCGGACCGCCTGATGTTGACAATACTGTCCATGCCCGGTACTCCAATTGGGATATAAGAACAATTAAGGACCTGCCAAAGCGAGTGAATAGTACCAGGCTAATTGGCATGGAATACGAGTCCAATAACGTGAGCGTCATCGCTCCTGGCATCGCCCTTAGGAAAGGCATAGTAATTGCCGATACCCCGGGTTGTCACTTTGGCTACCCACTAATGAGCCTGACAATTGAACGCCTGAATGGTCTGAAACCTCGGGCAATACTGGAAACGGTGCTGGCACCATTATCACTGGAGACACTGGCCGAACTGCGTTTATGTGAGCTGGTGGAAAAACTGTTTGAGATTCTGGCGGCCATCCCCCCAAATAATCACGGCATGACGCTGAACGAACTGCTCGACAATTACAACCAATGGCTGGAAAGCCTTGATTGGTTTGACCAACGCACCCGAGCCCTTTTGCAGTTAACGGCAGTCAGTGAACCCACTTCTCTCAGGTACGACCAGGGAATTAGCTGTTCTCAGCTGAATAGAGCAGACACCAACTCCTCGACCAGTACAGCACCTCTGAGATTAGTTAAAATACCCAATCGACCGACGGATGGGAATTATTACAAACAGACCAGTTTTTTTGTAGCATTCGAAAATATCATACAGCTTGCGAAAATCCCCCAGCAAAACTGGCTCTTTTCACTGGTGGATACTCTCCGCTGGTATGAAGCAAAAAATACGGCTGCTGCTCTACTGCAGGAGCTAGAAATAAAAACTGAAGATAAATATACAATGCCCGTCTTTATGCACTGGTCTTACAACTGTATGAAAATTATTAACTATGGTCTTAATTCCAAAAGTTTTGGAGGTCAAAATGTCATTCGCGGTGTGCCCTTGAGCATCAGAGTTGGCCCGTTTCAGGAGGTGCTTGAACTGCTAACAGATGAAACCGTTGAAGAGCTGGTCACCAACATTAATAAAGATCGGGATAACTACCTTTACAAGTCTATTGCACTGATATTTTTGAACCGTGAAAACAAACAAGGGCTTCCCCCGCATAGTGATGCCTATATCAAGTTGGAGCAATGGCTATTTCACGAAGTTCAGGAACTTTTCAAAGTCCTCAAAATAAGGTATGAGCACGGTAAACACCACGTTTATAAGCCTTTTTCACCAACACCTTATATAGTCACCAAAGATAACGAAAAATTGGTATTGCCTGATCCAGGCAAGGCAGCCAATTACTTGCGAGATTTTGTTCTGAACAATACCATCGCCAGCTATTACTTCCTTTATGAATTAACACCAATCGAAGAATCAAATTATTGTGTTGTCGAGTTCCGATTGAATCAGTGCTGCAACACAGGGCTAGTTTGTCCCGAACTTCCGTTCAATGATCCGGATCGTCCTTTTGACCCATCATGTCTCACCGAAATTGAACAACAGATGCTGGCTCTTCTGTTTGAAAACAGAGTCGTGCAAACCTTCGACACCTTTGACAATGACTTTTGGCTCCAATGCCTGTGGTCTTTGGTTAAATCTCTACCTCTTCCGGATATTGGACAGACTCAACTTCAGAGTGACCCTTAAACCGGATATTTCATCCTGAATGCAGCAGTCAAACAAGCCTGAGCCGCCCAATTGGTGGCAGCTTTTCATTTACTCGCACGGGCGAAATTTTGGGACTAATTTGTATCAATTAAAGGCAATGGCGCTATTATCTCAGCGGTTTCCGAAAAGAGGTAAATTTATTGATATTTTGAAGAATATGCAAACCTGTAACCGCAGTCTTTTTTGTTCTTAATCTATACTTATCAATAGATTAAATGAATTCTTTGCAAAAGCCGCTGCTGTTACCTGCCCCTTTTTCAGAAATTTAGATACCGCTTTCGTTAAAATTCAGCACAAGCCTGAATTGGAATTAACTGTGACGCAAGTTTTTTTAGTAGTTAATCAATTGAAATCATATTTTCTGACTAAGTTGTCAGTCACTCTCGGCAACTGATCCTGCGTTGCTCTGGCTCCTGCATTCATGCAGTAGGGCGGTGTCAGCAAATTGGTCTAAAAATTCCATTTTATTCGGCAAATAGCACCACTATTCACCTTACAAAATGAAATTTTTATCCTCAATTATCTTCCATCCTCGCTACGGGGACGCCCAGTCGG
>NZ_JAHHPO010000126.1 GCF_024606365.1 Endozoicomonas sp. ONNA2 | reverse complement strand
ATGGTATAAAAATCAGAAAATTCCAGATTTAAATGAGGGGTGCTGAATAGTTACTCCCGGAGCAAGCTCTCGGACTCAAATAGAATCGGTTCCCGACGGGTCCAGTCTCCAAAGTCTGCCAGAGCAAAGACCCTTCGACGACGTTGGGGTACTCCATAAAATTGAGCATCACACACCCGCCATTCAACAAGCCCTTCCTTACCGAATGAAACTCCAGCGTAGCGCCAATTTTCTGCACATGACTGCTCAGTGCCAGTAAGTAATCGCAGTACTTCAGCAAAGTCCTTGCCCTGGTTGCTGCTGAAGGCGCCGGGCACGTTTTCCCAGAGACAAAACGTCATTTGTAGTATTTTCTGGCCCACCGAATAATCTGTATTGCTGCGAAGAAGAGTCCTGATCGTTCACCGTCAAATCCTTTTCGTTTGCCAGCCTCCGACAGATCCTGGCAAGGGCTGCCAAACACCACCAGATCGATTGGGCCGAGTTTGAGGATCATGGCTTCAGTGATATCCGTCACGCTGCCAAGGTTGGGTACATCAGGGTAGTGGTGTTCCAGCACTGCACTGGGAAACGGTTCGATTTCTGCAAATCCTGCCGGCGTCCACCCTAACGGATGCCAGGTAACGGTCGCTGCTTCAATTCCCGAAAATAACGACAGGTATCCCACGAACTCCTTCCCCCTACGCAAAGTTGATAACTCGCTCCACCAATGATTCCACCTTGTGCTGACTCCAACCCCGTCCCGGATGAAGTACGTACTTGAGCAACACATCCACTGCGGTGGAATACAACAACTCAAAATTCTCCTGACTCATGCTGGCAAACTTCAGGCTCCTGGCTCGAACCCGAACACCACCTCCGGGTACCCGATTACGTCATAAAATCCGGCCTTAACCGTCATCCAACGACGGAACTCATCAAAGTTTTTCTCCGGAGTGAACCACTGCTCGGTTCCTTCCATCTGGCACGGCTGGGGCTCAAAGTGATCAAAGCCCAACTTTAGCAGTGCAAAGAACTTGCGGTGAAAGTGCGGGTTACGTGTCTTGCGAAACTCTGCCCGAATCACCTGCCCGGTCTTTAGCTGCCGGATAAACATCTGGTCATCGTCCGATACCGGCACCAGCATCTGCGCCGAGACCTTCTGCAATACCAGCTCTGCCATCAGATGGCCTCCACAAAGTGCCAGCAAAGCACCATCACCAGCACAACCCAGAGCACTGCCAGCCAGACGCCACCCCTGAGCCCGTTCATTAGAACATCCCCATCAGTTTCTGCCGCGCACCCTGTCCATCCAGCGAGTCAATGCCCTGTTCAGCCATGCTCTCCCTCACCAGCTGATTCGAGTGAATGGCCGGGTCGAACTGATGCTCGATGGACAATCTTCCAGCGGCAGGCCCTGGCATTCACGGTTGACCAAAGCCTGATAAGCCGCCCCAAACCGACGCTTCACCTCCCGACACTCTTCCGCAGTACCGGCATTGCGCAGCTCATACCAACCTGCTGCCCGTCCTGCCAGGTATACCGCCCGATGGCTCCAGCCGTGATGAGCGGGTTGACTGGCATGCTCATTGGCTTCCCGCCAGGCTTTAGCCAGCGTGGGCAACCCGGGTTCTTCCGGCATCGGCTGGCACAGCTTGCGAAATTCTGGTGCAGTTGGCGGCCACTCACTACCAGCCAACCTTACACGGTTGAGCCCGATTTCCAGTTGGACAGGGTGCAGCCCATTCAGGGTTTTCAGCCACTCACCATTGCGATCAGCCAGACCGTAGGCACTGGTCCACTTCTGGCCGAACAGCCCCGTCATGGTCGAGAACAGATTCACCAGATCCCTCTGGCTCAACGTCGTAGATGGCTCCCTGTTCGCTGAAGGCTCCCTGTTCGCTGAAGGCTCCTGGCTCGAGGATATGGGCGTTGGCCTGTTCGACCTGCTCAACAAGGCTGAGTTTTCCAGAATTTCGCTGCCGGGCTTCATAGTTCACCGTCCATGGATTGCTGGCGTTGTCGGGGTTGTTCAGGTAGGCCGTGTGGTCTTCACGTACTGGGTACCCGTCACCCGGGTATCATCTCAGTAACGAGCGTAATTCAGGATGTTGGCCAGCGGGGCTTCAGGGGTATGACCTTCCCGGAGTCGTGTTTTGTAGTGACCAAAGGTTTTGGTTTTGTTGCCCTTGTCATCTTCCCGCTTCGGAACGGGTCATGAACCTTTATGAACAGAGTCAGGCCATTGTTGCACGACAGCAGTTCAATGAAACCTTTGCCCGGTTTCAGCAGGCACTGCCGGTGGTGAAGAAAAGCAAGAGTGCTGCTTTCAATACTAAAACTGGTGGTCGTATGGAGTACTCCTACGCTTCCATTGATGATGTGGTTGCTGCGGTTCAGCCGGTTCTGCATCGCTGCGGCCTGAGCTACTGGTTTGAGCAACAGCAGAACGGACCATCCATCACGATCACCTGCAATCTGGGTCATGTATCTGGCCACTCCATTTGTAAGTAGCTGGCCATATGGAATCGTATATTTCTGGCTACTTGGGCTGGTACT
>NZ_JAHHPO010000125.1 GCF_024606365.1 Endozoicomonas sp. ONNA2 | reverse complement strand
AGCGATGACCTGAACGGCCTATTGGAAAGCCTCGCCTCCGGAGAGTTGCTGGACGAAGCCGAAGACGGCTTGATCGATGACGATGCCTGTCCGGATCCCCAAGAAAAGACTTACAGCAAGCCCGGTGATGTTTGGATACTTGGAGCGCACCGATTGATGTGCGGCGACAGTACCGACCCGCAGCAGGTAGAGCAGCTGGTTCAATCCCAGCAGGTGGACATGGTATGGACCGACCCGCCCTATAACGTGGATTACGACGGCTGTCGGAAAGTACGGGACAAGATCCAGAACGACAAGATGGGTGACAACCAGTTTAGAAACTTCCTTGTTGACCTGTTCAGCAGCGCCAGTCAGTGGACAAAAGCAGGGGGCCCCATTTACGTCGCCCATGCTGACACCGAAACCATCAATTTCAGAAGCGCACTGGTGGAGGCCGGTTTTTTGCAGAAGCAGTGCCTGATTTGGGTCAAGCACCACTTTGCTCTCGGCCGCAGCGATTACAAATACCAGCATGAACCGATCTTGTATGGCTGGAAGCCAGGAGCGAGTCACCAGTGGTTCGGTGAGTTCAACAAGGTCACCGTACTGGACGACGAACCCGACTACCGAAACATGGATAAGTCGTCCTTGGTCAACTACTGCCGTCAGCTACGCAACCAGCTGAACACCACCATCATTCGGGAAGATAAACCGACCCGATCCGATGAACACCCCACCATGAAGCCGGTCAACCTGATTGTTCACATGATCCGCAACAGCAGCGCACGACAGAACACGGTGCTGGATTTATGCGGCGGCTCCGGCAGCACCCTCATCGCCTGCGAGAAGTTGAGAAGGCAAGCCAGGCTGATGGAAATTGACCCGGCCTACTGCGACGTGATTATCCGGCGGTGGCAGGAGTTCACCGGACAACAGGCAAAACACCAGAACGGCAAAGCATTCAAAGGATAACCAGCATGGCATGGAAGCAACGCATCACCGGCAGCGGTATTGAAAGCCCGGAAAAGTTGATGATGAATCCGGACAACTGGCGCAGACACCCACCCTCGCAGCAAGCAGCAATGGAGGGTGTTTTAGACGACCTTGGATGGATTCAGCAAGTCATCGTCAACCAGCGCACCGGGCGACTCATTGACGGACACCTGAGAGTGGAGCTGGCCAGAAAGCACAAGGCCAAGGAGGTGCCCGTTATCTACGTGGATTTAAGCGAAGCAGAAGAAAAGCTCGCTCTCGCTACCCTTGACCCCATCAGCGCCCTGGCAGAGACCGACGCCGACACCCTGCAGCAGCTATTAGGGCAGGTAGAGACCGACAACGACGCCCTGCTGGCCATGTTGGACGATTTAGAGCCACCCACAGCGCCTGAAGACCAGGACCCCACCGGCGAGCCAGAGCAGGAAGACGCTATCCAGGGAGCGCCCGCCGTTAGCAAAAAGGGCGACGTTTGGCAGATCGGCGACCACCGGCTCATGTGCGGCGACAGCACCAACCCCGACCACGTTAAGCAATTGATGGACGGCCGCAAGGCTCGCCTCTGTTTCACCAGCCCGCCCTATGGCAACCAACGGGACTACACCACTGACGGCATTACCGACTGGGACAAATTGATGACCGGCGTATTTGGAGCAAGCACCCTCGGCAGCGCCATGCACAAAAACGGCCAGGTGTTAGTAAACCTCGGATTGATACACCACAAAAACGAGTGGCAGCCTTACTGGGACGGCTGGCTGGAATTCATGCGGATAGACGGCTGGCGACGGTTTGGTCTTTATGTATGGGATCAGGGCCCCGGTATGCCAGGCGATTGGGCAGGCCGACTGGCTCCGGCATTTGAATTGATTTTTCACTTCAACAAAGAGAAGCGCAATCCCAACAAGATCGTGCCCTGCGAGGGAGCCGGAGAGGTCAGCCACCAGAACGATGCCGGAGGTATTCGCAGCAAAGATGGCGAGGTAGCCAGCTGGGCACATTCAGGGCAGCCCATTCAGGACTACAAAATACCCGACAGCGTTATCCACCTTATGAGACAGAAAGGCAGCATTGGTGACGGCATAGACCACCCGGCCGTCTTCCCGGTCACACTGCCACAGCACCTGATGGAAGCCTACACCCACGAAGGCGAAAGCTGCTATGAGCCCTTCAACGGTTCCGGCACCAGCCTGATTGCCGCCCAGAACAGTGGACGACGGATGCATGCTATGGAACTGGCTCCGGAGTATTGCGACGTGGCTCTGGAGCGATTCAGGCGCAAATTTCCAGAAGTAGAAATAACCCACCAGCAGACGGGTCAAAGTCTGCAAGCCATTATTGACCAACGAGCAGAGGGAAACTGATGAGTAAAACACGGACGGAAAACCCGCAGATGGAACTGGATACCTCCAGCGAACCCCGGCAGATCATCGAGCAGCTGCAGAACGCCAGTGCTGTCTATACCGCCATGAAAGAGTTAAAGGCGACCATAGCCGACGGTGGGCATATAGATCCCCAGGTGGCCAAGGCCACAGAGCAGCTGACCGGCATTGATATCAGCGCTCTATTCAGCCAACAAGCCGAGCCAACACCCACCAAGCCGAAACAGCGACGACAGCACCGTCATCCCAAGGGCATCTATAACCTGGGGAATTTTATGTCCTTTCGGGAGCTGGCCAAAACTACCGGCAAGAAGGAGCGAGAGGTAAAAGCGGTACTGATGCAGCAGGGCATCGTGCGGAAAATAGAGGAGCCCGGCATCGATAGCCAACGGTGGCGCTATGGATTAACCGACAAGGGCTGGCAGTATGGCCGCATGTACTATCACAGGGAGAAGATGGTGCTCGAGCAGGATGACCGGCGATTTAAGCAGATACCAAGCAACAGTGTTCCTGTATTTGGTTATGACGTTTTGGATTTTTTCGCATAAGGACATGAGCATGAACCCGTTTACCTACAACACCCTCCTCCAGAAAGAAACCGCTGATGATTGGAAGCACCCGACCAAAAAACGTGCGCCAAAATCCATGCGAAAGAAGAAGCGAAAAGCGCAGAAAATAGCCCGCCGATTAAACCGGCGATAAGGCCAAAAACGGTCGCCCGTTAGGAAACGCATAAGGCAGGAAACGCCATGGGGGCAAAAATGGACAAAAAAACCATCAAAGCCAAGGAGTTACAGAGAAAAGCACTGGAACTCCGTAACTATTCTGTGAACCCAGCCAAACCAGCCCACCAAGCTGGTAAGGAATAC
>NZ_JAHHPO010000124.1 GCF_024606365.1 Endozoicomonas sp. ONNA2 | reverse complement strand
CGAAGTGCCAGCTACAGTCAGGTGAAAAATTCGCTGGGAGGAACAGGCACTTCGATCATTGGCGAAAAGGTGGTCATTAATGCCCAGCGTCTGGATATCAACGGCAAGATTATTGTGGGCACCGATAATAGCTGGTCAGTTGATGTGGGTAGCGGCTTTGATGCGGAAATTGCCCAGTATATTCGCGATGCCGGATTGTCCGCGGGCGATAAGGTTTCTATCACTCCGGGCCAGAGTAAGGTGTTGTTTGTCAATGGTGCCTGGAAGTGGTACGACTTTGATGTTTCAACCAATTCCGGCTCCTCCGGCATCGGGCTCACCTACGATGTGGCCACTGGCCATATTACCGCGGATGATATTCCCGTCAGCGGTGGTGGTTACGTTGCCATCCGGGCCCGGATTTCATCCACCGGCGAGGATGGCAATATCACGGTCAAGGATGGCCTTGGCCAGATCGATATCAACAACGATTCAAACAGCCAGCTGGTGCTGGGCACCATCAGTGCCGGGGATGATGCCACCGGTATTATCCGCATTACCGACCTGAACAAGAGAAAGAATATACCAGACGATGGTCGTGGTTATGCAGTTGAGTACAGTGAATGGTTTGTCCATTCACCCGGCAGCAAAATCCGCAAATATGAAACCAGTGCATGGGATGTCAGTTACGAAGAATCGGACTTTATCGGGGAATATGGCGGCACTGGTACCACGTCCACCATGACCTATAACCCGGTGGCCGGTCAGCTCTATTACATTCGCGAAGGTGCCACCATTGCCCGCAGCTTCGACCCGCCCGGCGACAGTTCCGCGCCTTATGATGGTGGCTCTATTGATGGTTACTTTGGCAAATACCCGAACACCCTGGGTGACTGGTATTACGAGACCAACTGGAACACCGAAACCAGCTACTACACCACCTGTACCTACAAACCGGAGGCGTGTAGCGGTGGTACTGCCTCCAACTATCTGACGCAAACCTACGACTATGGCAGTGCGTCTGTCTGGCGGGTGAACTGGGGGCTGAGTTACGACAAGTATTACGGCAGCAATATGACCAATGTGGACCCACTGGTGGAAGTTGCCTACCGGCTCAGCATGGATACCCACACCTATGTCAAGGCCGACAATGCCATCAAGTTCCAGTTCACCGGTCTCGCCAATGGTTCTATTGACCTGACGTCCAAGGGTAATATTCAGCTCACCGGTAATGTCTATAACCCCAGCGGTACCACCAACATCAGCACCCAGAAAAACCTGATCACCGCCGGTTCAACGGCCATCACCTCGGATATCACCACGATCTCGGCAAGAGGGGATATTGGTACCCTTGACAATCCACTGTCGGTGATCACTGACGAACTGGGCATGGCGTCCAGTCATGGCTCCCTGTACTTCAATGTCACCGGTGCCGATGGGGATGTTGAGCTTCAGCACCTGAAAGCAAAATACGACATCGTCGGTGTGTTTGATAAGGGAATTGTGGCCAAAAACAGCAGTACCATTATCCAGGCGGACCAGCTGGATCTGACCAGCTCAACCGGTGGTATTGGTAAAGTGGGGACCATCGGTAATACCAGTACTTACCAGTTTATTAATATCTCCACCACGGGAGCGGTAAAACTGAATGCAGCGACGGATATCGCGGTGAATCAGGCCAGTGGTGATCTGGAACTGTACAGTGCCAATGCCAGCGAAGAGGTGGTGATTAAACTGGGCAATGGCCGTTTGAAAAACGCCATTGGTCGTCTGGATAAGACCGATGAAGAGCTGGCCTACGATGCCGCTGTCTGGGACAGCCTCAATCTGCTGGATGATGATGCCGGTGAGGTCACGGTTTCGTCCTACGAAAACCAGTTTACCCACAAATATCATAC
>NZ_JAHHPO010000123.1 GCF_024606365.1 Endozoicomonas sp. ONNA2 | reverse complement strand
AACCCCGGCAAGTTTGACCTTGAACTGATTGAGGTGCAGGGCGGCGGGTATCTGGGTGAGGATGATATTGTGCGGTATGAGGATACGTATGGGCGGTTGTGATGAGTTATGGGTTGTGAGTTGTGAGGGAGAGAGATAGGAGATAGTTGTTTACTATTTTTTGGCGGGCTACTATAAATACACCATTATTATCTAAAAAGGTGTATTTATGCCCTCGAATGCAAGAACCAATATCGTCATTGATCAGGATTTGATGCGTGAAGCCCTTGAGCTTTCCGGCCTTGGCTCGCGGCGTGAGCTTGTGAACTATGCCTTACAGGAGCTGGTTCGCAGGGAAAAGCAGAAACAAATCCTGTCGTTAAAAGGGAAGGTCGCCTGGGTGGGGAATCTTGATGATATGAGAGAAACCCGCTGAATGGATATTATGGTTGATACCAGCGTTTGGGTTGATTTTTTTAATGATGTTGATAACCCGCAGGTGAATTATCTTGTGAAGTTGTTACAAGAAGGTCGGGTTGCCACCTGCCCGGTGATACTTATGGAAGTACTCCAGGGGATTCGGGCAGACAAGACATGCAAAAAAACGGAAAGTTACCTTTCTTCGCTCGCCAGTTACTCAATATCAGATCAGCTGTTTATTGATTCTGCCATGCTGTATAGAAAGGCCAGAAAGAAAGGTATTACTATTCGTAAAAGTATGGATTGTCTCATTGCTGTCACCGCGATTCATTATGCTCTCCCTCTCTTACACAGAGATCGCGATTTTGATGCTATTGAAAAGTACTCAAAACTGATTTGTGTCAACGCGAGCCAGCATTAAGTTCGACCTTGAGCTTATCGAGGTATAGAGCGGTGAGGTTGATATTGTGCGGTATGAGGATACGTATGGGCGGGGGTGATGAGTTATGGGTTGTGAGGGAATGGTTAAGGGGGAATAGGGAATTTGTCTATCCACAATTAACTATTCCCTATTCACTCATAACCCATAACTACAAGCCATAACTCACAACCGGCCATCCAGCCTGTCCAGAATTTTCAGGGCCTCCTTTGGATTGCCTGATTCTGCCCTGGCCAGGTAACGGTTATAGGTATCAAACTCTGCCAGGGCAATGGTTGATAATTCATCCATCAATTTGTTCAGGCTGATGTTTCTGGATTTGGCCAGTTGTTTCAGACGTTCATGTTTTTCTTCGGTCAGTCTAATGGTGAGCACGCTCATTGTCGGATCTCCCTGATAAAGTCTTCTGGTTTGCAAATGGTCAGGTGGTCAAACCTCAGTTCTCCTCGACCAATATCTTTAATGTTTTTGGTGATGATATGGCTGGCACCACCGGCCATCGCCAGTTCTACCAGGTGATTATCGGCTTCGTCTGGTAGGTTTGGCCGCCAGAGATAATAGATCTCAACCCATCGGGTAACACCCAGCACCGCGTTGAGCACCTGCTCACGTTCCAGCTCAGTAGTACGACTCTTATTCCAGAGTGCGGGCCTGTTCAACAGCGACTCATACTCGGTATAAAGGGCATTGCCCATCAGAGGGTTCAACTGCCGATTCAGACACAGCCTGAGAATCTCCCGGCTTGCGCCGCCACTACCGAGAAGTGCCGAAACAAGGCAGCTGGTATCAAGTACAATGGTTTTCATGAATTTAATGATAGCGCATATGCTATCTAGGAGTATTTGCTAATGTCTGTGCTGACCTGCTTTAAAGGCTACGATATCCGTGGCCGCATGCCTGATGAATTGAATGAAGCTATTGCCTGGCGGATTGGGCGGGTAACGGCGGAATTTCTTAAGGAAAATTAAGCAAAAACGGGGGGCAGGTCTTTAATTATGCATAATAAATGTCGTTTATCATGATCAAAAAGTTATTTGCACAATGAAAGACCTTGGCCTTCTATGCCGACGCCTGCCGATATTGGCCGCAAACCCAAGCCATGAAAAAATGTCTGATCATCAATATCACCATTCTGTTCTGGGTGATCACTGCGGAAGCAAAACCGGGGTCAAAACCGGGGTCAAAAACCGGGGTCAAAAACCGGGGTCAGGTCTTGATTCTTGACGCTGATTAATCCTGTTCTACTTTTA
>NZ_JAHHPO010000122.1 GCF_024606365.1 Endozoicomonas sp. ONNA2 | reverse complement strand
GCGGGTAGCGGGTAGCGTCTGTAGAAATGTCGAAGTTATTTCAGGACAGCTCCCAAGTAGCTGGCCATATGGAATCGAAGATTTCTGGCTACTGTGGGCTGGTACTTTGCGAGGCACAACGGAGGGAGCATAGCTGTAAGCGCCCGTGGCGAGGATTGCGAGAAATTGAAGCTAAAAATTGCTGATTCTGAAGAGAATGGCGGAGCTGTTTGACGAAGGAGCCGGAATTTTTAGACCAATTTGCTGCCACCGCAGTAGGGCAGTCTATTCTCAGACAGCCTCCTGGTTCTCATCCAAAAACTCTAGCCCTTGGGCCGCCCAGGCTACAGAGATTTAATGCGTTATAAATTTTTCCCTGACTTAACCCCGGCTTACCCTGTGAAGAAAATAAAAAATCTTTTCCCCAGTGACAAAAGGGAGAGTTTCACAGTTTGCCAAGTTTGTCTCTGGCATTGTCAATATGGTTTAGTAGTGCATCAAATTTTTTAAGGCGATCTTGATCCAATAGTGCATTCAACGTACCTTTTTTTAGAAGTACAAGAGCTTCGCCAAATACCTTGTAAACACCTGTTACTTTGGATTTGGCATCAGCTGGAACGACGCCATTGTCCAGGTCTTCAGCGATTCGGTGCAGCTTTTCAATGTCATTAACCTTGGTACCAAGCTGAAGAATGTTAAAACGTTGCTCACTACTTGTTTTTTCTCGCTCTTGCAAATAAATTAACAAGCCCTCGAATACTTTCTCTGCTTCCAGCAAATCAGTCAGGAGAGCTTTAAATTTCACAATATTTAATTTGCCTTGCCCTGCCTGATCTGACGCAGTTACAGAAGTAGCTGTGCTGACAGCTGGCTCTGACACACTGTCAACTGTTCGTTCTCTGACCGGTTTTTCATAGACCCCCTCACTTTGTTCCCCAAGTCCAGATGACCCAAAAAGATACGTTTTAACGGAAGAAATTACTGAAACTGTGCGATTAAATGCCCATCGAAATGGGTAAGTGATATAATCAAGCGCGGTTTTACAAGCGCTTACCAAGGTGGAAACGACACCTGAAATAGGACTCATAGTTATTACCTTTGTATTTCTAGTCTTTAATTATGTTATTTAGACACCAAATTAAAAGCAAAGTTTAATTTTAGCTAAAATAAAGGCGCTCAATCCTGTTTCGCTGGAACTTATTATTGATTTAATGGCCCAAGTCTCCATTTCTTTATCCAATAAAGGTCAATAATGATTCGCTAATGTCAACAGGTTCGGAGGCGATCAGTACCGATATCCGCAGTACGGTCGTCGGATAACAGTGATCATCACAAGCTTGAGCAAGCCAGGGCTTTCGTCAGAAAAGTTGGCGCAATATTAACTGCACCGAGGCCAAAGCCGGACATAACAAGGTAAAAACAACAGTTGAGGTGTACTTTTTTGATGTGCATCAGCCAATTGAAGATAGCCAGCAGATTCTCATGTCCGATAAAACAGGGGGCAATGGCGATTCAATGCCAGTTACAGGGCGGACCCATGTTTTATCGTTATTCAAAAATTTCTTACCATAAAACCAAATTTGAGTACCATTGCTTATAAAAAAATACTTGGATATTAATTATTGAATCCCCCCAAAACAGAGGTACTTGGTTTCCAGGTACGCTTCCAGGCCTTCCTGTCCACCTTCCCGACCAAATCCGGACTGTTTAACGCCACCAAAAGGTGCCAGCTCAGTGGAAATAATACCTTCATTAATGCCCACCATGCCATAGTCCAGAGCCTCGGCCACCTGCCAGATACGGCTAATATCCCGACTGTAAAAATAGGCAGCCAAGCCATAAATCGTATCATTAGCCTGTTCTAACAGCTCTTCATCATTGGTGAATCGCATAATCGGGGCAACAGGGCCAAACAACTCTTCCCGCAGAAAGCTCATGGAGTGTTGAACATCGGTCAGAACCGTAGGTTCAACAAAACATCCATCCAGGGGTTTACCTCCGGTAACAATCGTTGCCCCCTGCTCGACAGCCAGATTAATCGTCCGAAAAATGCGTTCTTTTGCCTGTACGTCAATCAGCGGTCCAATCTGGACACCGTCCTCCAGCCCACTACCAACCTTGAGACTTTTTACCGCCTCAGTAAACTGGCTGACGAATTGATCATAAATAGCGTCATGTACATAAAACCGATTGGCACAGACACAGGTTTGCCCGGCATTACGGAACTTTGATGCCAGAGCGCCCTGCACGGCCTGAACGATATCAGCATCGTCAAAAACGATAAATGGGGCATCTCCGCCCAGCTCCATCGAGGTATTTTTAATGGTTTCAGCCGACTGGGCGATCAGCCGTCGCCCAACACGGGTAGAACCGGTAAAGGATAATTTTCTGATCACAGGATGATGAGTGAAGAGATCACCGACCTGTTCCGGTGAGTGGTGAACAACCACCTGCAATACATCTTCTGGCATACCCGCCTGTCTGGCCAGTTCTAAAATAGCATAAGCACAGAGGGGCGTCTGATTGGCAGGCTTGACAATAAAGCTGCAACCCGCAGCCAATGCAGGTGCAGCCTTACGGGTAATCATGGCAATGGGAAAGTTCCATGGAGTAATGGCTGCCGCCACACCAACCGGTTGCTTAATGGTCATTAGCCGTCTATCTCCCGTATGCCCGGGAATAGTCGTACCGTATGCCCGCTTTCCTTCTTCTGCAAACCACTGGATAAAAGATGCACCATAGGCCACCTCGCCCATGGCTTCAGCCAATGGTTTGCCCTGCTCAAGCGTCATCAACCGGGCAAGGTCAGCCTGATTGTCCATCACCCGTTCATACCATCGGTACATAAGACATGAACGCTCTTTTGCCGGTCGTTTTTGCCAGAGTTTCTGAGCCAGGCAGGACTTGTTGATACATTGGTCAATCTCTGCTTCAGACTGCCAAGGGATATAACCCACCACCGAGCCATCAGCAGGATTATCAATGGCCAGAGCGTGCTCGCCAGGTTCACACAGAATACTGAGCAACGATTTATTTTTGATGTTATCCATCCACCCGTACCTCTTTACTTACACGACCATATTCCGGATTAATACTGCCGTATATTAAGAGCCGGGATGCAGGTAATAAAGTTCAATTTATTTCTTATTCTTTTATCACCCGGAGTTTAGCCTGATTACTATACACAATCTTCTCCGTATGCCCGCAAAAGATATCAACGGGCGTTAAAAAATATCCTCAGTTTATTGAGGATATCTTGCTTGAGGGGAAATTCATCCATGTTCTGTATTTCGAAAACAGCCCTTTCCAGCGCACCGGGCAAATCGGGATTGTCGCGTTTGGCAAAAAGTAAGCAACTGTTGAAATCATCAAGTTTACGAGGATCTTGGTAGCGATGCTCTTTGAGATGAACGACCTCGTTCAGAATTTGATACTTAAACATATCAGCGTCCAGAAATGCATCATATTTGCAGTTCAGCTCTATGGCCCAATGAGTATCTTTGTCCTCAACAGCTCTTTTTATCAGTGCATCCACAGCCTGCTGGCTCCAGCAACCGCTGCTTTTCAGTCGGTTGTAACAAACGGTTTTAAAATCTCGAAGACGCTCTTGATAGTACTGATCGGGTTTACCTACCAGCTTGTCCAGAATCATGATATTCGCCGCTTTGGCTTCTTGATCAGTGGCAAACAAAGGGAGTAGCTTATCCACCAGATGAAGCTGGTTTTGATCGATTACCTTACCAATCGCCACGTTGAGTTTCTCAGGGTCCATCGTTGCCCGATGGTTGTTCCTGAGTTGGCTTGCCCAGTCTAAACCTATATTACAAAGGGTACTGACGGCGTTTGTCATCGCGGCATTCACGGCACTTTGATTTTTGACACCGTGGTATAGCAGGGTGTTGATAAAATTCATATAATTTACAAAAAAACCGTCAGAATACTGATCATGAATTTCCGCGGAGTATTCCTTTGGCTGCTCGGCAACGGTTTTTAAAATTTCACTCAGGATCTCTTTGCAAGCCGTATTATGTTTGTCGTGTAGACTCAAGATGGATTCCAGATCCGGGATACCTGTTTTCGCTTGATAAGCTTTTAACAGTTGTTCCTGCAATTCTGAACCATTAAGAGAGAAACCATATTGCTCTTTCATGGCTTTTGCTTGATCAAAGTTACCTTTTGCAACATGGAAGTTAAAAGCCTGTTTGAGTACGTTTTCACTGAGTATTTTTGAGTCAATCAGCCTTTTGACTACCCCCCGATTCCGGTTACCCTTGATCTTCAATACTTCCAGGAAAAAATCAGAAACAACTCTGCAAGAGGCATCGTCATAGGTCATTAAATCCAACGCCAGACGAGTTTTATGATCAACAGGGGACGATACATTTAAATTAAATAATTCTGGAAGTGCATCCCCCAGGACTTTCTTTAATTGAGCCGGACTGAGTGTAAACCTGTACCGGCTTTTCAGTTGCCACATTGCGGGAAAGTTATGTGATTTTACCGCCTCGTCCATAAGCTCCATACCGTCAGCCAAAGTCAGGGTGGTTTCATTTGCAGGTGTTTCCATTACTGAGGGTGTTGGGTCCTGAGTTTCGGCCTTTTCACAGTCCCATAAAACGCCCACAACCTTCTTGTTAGCCGGATCACCCTCAGTTATAGCGGTTTTACAGACAGGACAAGTAGGTGCATATTTAAAGTGTACGTCTCGATTAGCAAGTTTAAGGCAGTGCCGATGCCAATTTCTGACACAATCCTGATGCATCAGGTGATTGCACTTGGGCGTTAAGGTAATTACATCTTTATGCTTCCAGGAGTGAGGGGGTTCTTTACCATCAATCGGAATATTACAAATAGAGTCCAGACAAACCGAACACTCGTGTTTCTCTACACCGCATTTCCAGTGGTAAGAAACTGTCATAGTTTACTTCCTCAGTTTTGAAAGTCAGGTTTTAATGCCGTTATTTTTTCGGCGGTAAACATACAGGGGACACCTAGTTGGTATAAGTGTCCCGGTTTTGCAGGTGCGATGAATACATTTTTATCATCCATAACGACTTTATCAATCTCTTGTTGTTCATCATTCCCGGGCAATTGACCCCTGCCATTGATCAAGCATCGGTAGTGACGTGTAATTGCATGTTCATCCTCGACATAAAAGACTTTAGCAACAATCCGGTATTTTTGGATAATATCTTCTGGTGGAAGAGCTGCATCATGGCTAACTTTTCTGAAGGTCAGCTGAAATTCCTCAGTGACATCCTGAGCTAATTTTTCTGTAACTTTTGCCCGGTCAAGGAGTTCGGGGGGCATTTTTGGCTGTATAGTGATCACTTCCGGAATCTCTTCCACCAACAGTACCTGCCGCTCCTGAAGGACATCCCACAAATGGTCTCCTGTTCCGGTCTCTTTTGCCCTGGAGAGAGAGTCCGGGTTGTTGTGTATTGCATGTCTGAAATTATCGCTGTTGATGGTTATTTTCTGATGCATATTTTCTGGCAAGTTCTTTAAAGAGAGGGCATCATCAAGAATCACTTGAATGGAAAAATCATCCCTTTCAGCTTGCTCAAGAGAAACCGGAGCTAAATAAATAAAAGTGTCAGGTTTATCGGTATCTTTTACGGCTGAAACGCCAGAAGCACTCCCCGGGGAAAACCCGGGATTGTCGGTTATCGTTACTATATCAGGGCCCCGCATAATCCGCCGTTCAGTTAACAACCAAAATGCACATTTTTTTAGTTGCTCTTTGGGCATAACTAATTCTAATAGTGGTGCTAAAAATTCTGCTGAATCCTGTTGCGGTAACTTCTTAAGGGGAAAAATCGGTAGGAGATTTTCGTGACCAAGTACATTCTCAGGATAAACATTTTTTTCAGTTCTTGCTTTTTTTGTTTTTTTGGTCAGAAGTTGGATATTTTTAAATTCCGCATACTTTTCATGAAAGTTTTCAAAACCATGAAAAATATCTTCAGAAGCAGACATTGCGCATAGTGTTAATAATAACTCATACACTTTTTGCATTTGCGGATACTGCTTTATGAGATACTGACTTTGCATAGTGACCAGACATTTTCGGATAGCAGTAATTAACAGCCTTGTTTTGGTATTTCTATTTGATTCTTTTCTGAGTAATGTCAGGCACTGTTCAAGCGAGAGATTTTCAAGAGGCGTTGCTTTTTCTTCAGGAATCAGGGGCATGGTCTGCTCATTCTGCCCTTGCCTGACACCTTGAAAGCCACACTCAGCCGTCTGTGATTCCGAGGCAGCTGAAAGCATCTGAATATACGGTGAAACCAGAATTTGCCAGGTTGAAACCGCAGCAAAGCAGGTGTTGCCAAAGTTTGAAAAACCTTCCATAGAATCCAGCGGCTTGAGGATTCTGCCCTGCGGGCGATGAGTAAACAGCTTAAGCAGTCGGTGCTGTTCTTTTTTCTCGGCCATTTGCTGTATGGTTTGCTTATCAATACCAAGGACTGTTTCGACCGCAAGAGTATTGTTTCTCAGGTGCCATAAAACAGGCAGGTAAGCTAACGTTTTTGAGCCTGGGGCGAGTAGCGTTTTCAAGGTAATGGGAATAACATTGAAGTTATAAATAGTCAGGTGGCGGAATTGTAATTGATCAATTTGAGTCCTTTTATCGTATGACCCGGGATTAAATATCTGCCAGAATAATTCTTCACCAAACCTTTGGTAGCATTGCTGCAACAGCGCATGTAGCGCATCGTTCAGACTTGTCAGATGCCCAGGATTTACCGCTGACAGTGTTCTTTCATAGCGATCAAGTGTTTTCAGGGTAATGAAAATTATTTCCTGGATGAGTAATTTTAATCGACCGGGATGCTTATTCCAGAATATATTCGGATGCTTATCCACTATCTTAATCTTACAATCCACATAATCGAGCCAATCTTCATCACTTGTCCATTGATCTCCGTCACTGCAGCATCTGATAATTGAGTGCCTGAATTTACTCCATACGCCTTCTCCATTGATGATTGTATTAAGACTATTTATTATTTCCAAACTTTCGATTTTAAACTCATGTTCAGACTGAGATTTCTTGTCTTGCAGTGCATCAGGTTTTTCTGTCGTCAGGGGCTGCGCATAAACTGTTAACTTTTTATTAGATTTATCTGAAAGGAGGGGCGATATTTGCTCGGGGCTTGATGGTAGCACGCGTTCTCCACATATCATTTGGCTGGTAGCTAAACGCTGGCAAACTCTGGAATCAAGCGTGTCTTTCATCTGTTGTAGATTTGACATACTGCTTGTTTGCCTTAAACAGCATTCCTCATTACTCTTTTTCAATGTACGCTTCGGATAGAATACAGTTGCCGCTTGATCGGAGGAGCGGTGATTTGCACGAAGAAGCAGTTCTTGTGAACTGGAGGCAACATTAGGGCATTCAGGTAACATCTGGTAATCCATATGACGGTATTATTACTGAAATAATAACAACCCGGGAGGCTGTCCGAGAATAGCGCCCGACTGGGCGTCCCCGTAGCGAGGATG
>NZ_JAHHPO010000121.1 GCF_024606365.1 Endozoicomonas sp. ONNA2 | reverse complement strand
TTTTGGAGGTAAAACTGATGTGTAAAAATACCATTCAGTTCCAAAAAGGCATTGGTATTATGCAATTTCTGGTTAATTACGGCAGTGCTGAATTCGTATATTCTTAAATAAACTTTCCCTATGTCATGACGTACGATCAGTGGTAATCAGGAAAGATTATTATTCGCTCATTATCTTGAAATTACCTGAAACGCGGCAGTCAGTCAGGCTTCCGGTTACATGAGTTGACGACAATGGCAGTATTAATAGCAGGTACAAAATGGCTAAAGGATAATTAATATGAATACTATACCTACCAGCTATCAACCTGGCACTTTTACCCCATCCGGAAGAGCAGATTCTGAATCTTCTGAATTAGCTGCTGGAAGTAGCGGTCCCCCGAGCTTTTTGGGCTACCCGTTATCCAGTGTACATCCCTCCCCATCGATAAACAGTGTTGAGATGAGCGTCACGCAGGCCACCTTGAAAAAAAAGGCAAATTCAAGCGGACAGACCCAAAGCGTAAGGAACAGAAAAATTGATGATACGATAATTGACGTATGTGACCTTATCTCCCACAAGCAAGTTTCAGTAAAAAAACCGGGCCACTATCCTCTGGCAAATCATTTCGCATCCTTACGCAAGATATCCCCCCCTTACCAGCCCTTCCCGAAAAGTGTCAGCAACATGCCCATGGCTGAACAGTTCACTGAATTTACGGTGCGCTGTCTCCAGGGTACTAACACACCCTACGCTGCACGGAGTAAAGTCATGACCCGCTTTTTTGATCATGCTCCCAGGGCAGGCTGCAATGCATATCGACCGCGAGAGCTGCTGGAAGCCAGAAAAAGTCTGGGTGTTTTTTATCCTGAGGATTATCATGTTCGCGAACTGCCCGGGCTATCTGGCAGTCGCATCCTCGGGATGCACTCGCTGCCGGAATATTTTGACCAACAATGCTGTTCCGGCTTTGTAGCAAACGATAACGGACATACCCCAAGTGAGTCTCTGAATGCTTTTTTTCATGGCCCTACTGTTGCCGACTGTGCAACGACCCTGCTGGCCTGTCAGTATCGAGCCATTGAATCCATCATTGGCACCGACGAATTCAACCGCATCTTCGGTGCTCCGGTCTCAAAGTTCAGAATTTCCTTCACGCTGTTCGAACCCCCTGAACGCTTCGCAGATAATTCAAAACTGATGAATGCCGGTAACCCTATCTATTATCTGTTTGAAAATCTCGAGTTCATAAACCTGACTTCCTCTTTTCTAAATCCTGAAAAACTGTCAGAACTGGACATCAAAAAGGGTGATATCCTCTATATTCATGGTGTTGACCGCTACTGCAAGAAGCACAAAACCGGTAATGCAATCGGTTTTAATCTGATATGCACCGGACAAAACAGCAGCGGACACAATCTCTATCTGGGGTTTGGTCCGGATGACTTTGCTGAACCGAAAACCTGTGACCAGATCAAAAAAATACTGATCGATGGTTACAACAAACCACAAAGTCCTGAGACAATCCGTGCTATCGCAGCGGGGGAAACGGATTATGCACAGCTGAGTGACGATACCCTGCCTGACGATCACCCCATCGTCGGTATCACTTTAGCGTTTCGCTTCAGTACTGCGCGTTGGAAATATTTTGTATCGCAGACCGATCAAGCCTGGCATAAGCAACCGCCGTTGCCTGTGACACCGGCTATGGAACCAAAACCGGTGCATCACGGCTCACCGTTCCCCAGTGAAAATCTTGTTGCTGATCTGGATAAGTTCAAACACCGCTCACCACAGCAGGAACGGATGAAAGAGGTGGCCCTCAGGTTCTCCCATGCTGTGATTAATAATCAGGGTAAAACCCCGGATAAAAAGCCCATGGGACTTTTCCTGACCGGATCACCGGGGCTGGGAAAAACCCATCTTTGTGTAGCGGTTGCCAAAAAAGCGGCCGATTACGGTGTCAACACCCTGTATATAGACATACCAAAAGCCACTGCCCTGTTTCAGAACCTCGGCGGCCATCAAGAGCAATGGCATAGAGATATCGATGCAATGCTTGCCGGTAAGGATTTGGTGGTCATCGATGATGCCAACGGCGGCTTCTTTAGCGAGCAACTTCTGGCAAAAACCATGAAAATTGTGATGACTGAAAACACAGCCATCATGGTCAGTTCAAATCATCATATTCCGATCAAAGAGGCAACCCCCGGCTTTGTTGACCCCTTTGCCGGGAAAGCCCATAACTTTGTTTACCTGAACGATTTACAGGGAGACAGTTACCGTTCCCAATGGTGGCACAGCCCTGAAGCAAGGGCTGCTGATGCATTATCGCAACTGGGTCAGTATCAAGGTGACAAAGCCGCAGGAGTGATTACTGAGGATGCTGTATCAATAGACGATATCGCCAGAATACTCAGTATTCCGGTGGACCAGATCCGCCGGGTAGCCCCGCCCCATTTACCCGGAGGCCATCGGATAAGCCCCGATTACTACCTCAGCGATTTAACCAAAACACAGCATCAGGCGGTGTTTATGGCGTGTGATATGACGGGTCATGAATCTGTTTATAGCTGCGGTAAGATCGAGCAATTCTTGAATGTTATTCAGAGAGTACACGACCAAGGCATGAAGCTGGTGGTCAAAACCAATAACCGCTTGATATTTTCAGAAAAGGTACTGGGTCTTTTAAAGACAAGTCTCAGTGATCAAGAGAACGAGCTTCGTATTACTGACCGGCTCGAACATATGTTTCGGGACTTTTCGTAATTCCCGCAACAGTCAGTAGTTGGCCAGAAAGACAATCTCAAAGTTTCCTAAACGTCCCAAAGTCGAGCGGTGAAACCACGGGGCCCCCACCGGCCTGGCGGGATTTCCCCCATCCCTCAACGCATCCGGTACCTCTGCGCTCAGGCACGAGTTTTCCACAAGCCTCCCAGCGACGCAAAGTGGAAAGTGAGACACCTGAATGGTCAGCAGCCTGAGAGATGGAGTAACGCTTTTTCACAACAAAACCCACTCAATTTGAACAGGTTTGAGCAACTATAGAAAGATTTTCTTGTTAATATAGACAGCTTTTTGTTAACTGCAAGAAACCCCGATTATTTTGCAACAGAAAATCATAGAATGTTTTAACCAACTATGTACCTGGATGTAGCTGGCAATATGGAATCGAATATTTCTGGCTGGAAAATGAAAGTAGTGCCAATACAGTGACCACTTCTATGAAGAGGGTCTATTCTGGTTTGGTTAACTACTTACAGGACATCGTCTTCACATCAACAAGGACAGAATACCATCAACTTCGGTGAGTTTACTTTGCATACGATTATTAACCGTGTTAAACAGCTATTTTCCCGGTTGACCTTTAACTCCAATGGTCAGAAACCTTCCTTCGACGGCCCCGGACTCTCCGGGATTATTTCGGCCTGGGTTGAACCACTGCTCAGTGAACACAGGGATAATACCGAGATTGAAAACCTTATTGATCTGACGTCTAATTGCTGGAATATTGGCAGCTGTCCAAGAGATAAACACGCTGAGCTTTGGCGTCTTCTGATCCAGCCAATTGTCGAAGAATACTTTTTTGAACATCGCCGTGACCTCCAGGGTAAACTCAGGAAGCTGATCAAAGTGAGAGAGAACCTCTATGCCCACGACCCACGCTTCATTCTGGATTTTCGTTTTAAATTTCACTGTTGCCGGTTAAGGCTGGATATTTTCAGTACCCGGGACTTGAGCCCGTCTCAGTTTATGGCCGGAATTGATGCATTGATCCATCAAAGTGAACTCAATGCCTGATTATCATGCAACCCAATACCGCAACTCATAGATTTTCCCAATGAACTCCCGGAGGTTGCCCGAGCGTAGCGAGGACGGCAGAAAATTGAGGATAAAAATTTGGTGTTGTGTGGTGCATAGCAAGGCTATTTGCCAAACAAAAGCGGATTTTCAGACCAATTTGCTGCCGCCCCGGGACAGCCTCCCGAGCCTGTCAACAGCTGGCTCAAAAGTGTGGGAGATGGCGGTCCTCACGCCTGAACCGTCATGATCTCTGACCATTGAGTCGTGTAAGAAGGACTCAGTACCTGTTGGTTCATATGCCATTGCTGCACCTGAAAACCCACTGACGCAGGCCGGAGTGTTTGACTTCCGAAGCGTTGATTGATGGCATCCAGTACTGTCATCATCCGGGTATTTCCGGGGGGCGATGCTGCTGCCAGCAAATCCCCCTGAAAGCCCAGTTCGGTACAAAGATCCATCAGCGCAAAGCCCGCTTTTTTGTACTCATAACCTGCCTGAAACAACACGTCCAGAGCCGGATTTAACTGCTGTAGCCAAGCTGAGCTATCACTGGTGGGCGATGGTACCATTAGCTTCAAACTCCGTCCGGTTTGCGGGAGGTCTGCCTTAAACGGATCGGTCCTGATAAAAAGTATGGCTTCCCGGGCATACTGCTGCTGTTTTCTGAGTTTCTCGCAGGCACGACAGATAAAGCTGGCCAACGCTGCGTGCAGTGCCTGCTTTGTAAAGACCCGTTGGCCGAAGCTCCGGGAGCACATGATCTGGTGTTTATTGGCTGAGCCACCTTCTTCCCAGGGAATACAGCTTTCTCCCTGAAGTTCACAGACGGTCCGCTCCAGAACTACTGAAAACTGTTTTCTGATCCATTGTCGATTAGCGTTTGCCAGGTGTGCGGCACTGACAATCCCTGCCGCCGCCAATCGCTTTTCTATTCGCCTGCCCACTCCCCATACCTCACCAACCGGGGTAATCGCCATCAGCCGCTGCTGGCGTATCGGGCTGGTTAAATCCACCACACCACCGGTTGCCGGAAATTTCTTGGCCGCATAGTTAGCGAGCTTGGCCAGTGTTTTGGTGGTTGAGATGCCCACGCCAATGGGCAGCCCCGTCCACTGGACTACCCGCTGTTTCATATCAGCCCCTATGGCATGCAGGCTTGCCGGCGGGAAACCGGAGAGTTCAACAAAGGCTTCATCAATCGAATACACTTCCAGCTTTGGACTGAACTGTTCCAGCACCGACATAAAGCGGGAGGACATATCGCCATACAGGGCATAGTTGGAGCTTTTCAGTATGATCTCACCACGGGCTACCTGATCCCTGACTTTGAATGCCGGTGTTCCCATGGCAATGCCCAGGGCTTTGAGTTGCGGTGTTCTGGCAACGATGCAGCCATCATTATTGCTCAGTACTCCCAGGGCTTTACCAAGCAGGGATGGATTAAAGACCTGCTCACAGGAACAGTAAAATGAATTGGCGTCGCAAAGGGCAATAACGTTCTTCATCGCAGGTGGTGAATAACCTCAGTGACCACACCCCAGACATTGAGCCCTTCTTCAGAGTCCAGTTGCAGCGGCGGGTAGTCGGCGTTTTCTGAGTGCAGTTCTGGCTTGCCATGGCGATAGACCAGGCGTTTTACAATCAGCTCACCATCGAGCAAGGCAAGTATCACATCGCCGTCTCTTGGGTTAAGGGAACGATCAATAATAAGAATGTCACCGTCAAAAATACCGGCGCCTTCCATGGATCGACCACGGGCCCGGACAAAAAAGGTAGCGGCCGGATGACGGATTAACAGCTGGTCCAGTGAGAGTGTATCTTGCAGGTAGTCGGCAGCAGGGCTGGTGAAGCCACAGGCAGCCGGGCTTTGATAAAAGGGCAATGTTTCTGGCAGGGGTTGCAAAAGGATCTGGATCGGCTTCATGCCATTCAAACTCAATAACTGTTTATTTATACAGTATAATCGTTTGATCCGGTTGCGATGTCAAGACCTGCAGGATGTACCTGTTTCTGTTCAAGAGGGAAGAATTTATCACAGCAATAAGTTCGGGCAAGTCCAGCTCAATGAACTTTTTGAAAAAATAGTAATCAATATAGTAGGGCCTGATGGCAGGAGATTTTCTGCCCATATCCCCACTTTATTCACTACTTGCTCTCCCGACAGAGGATTAAGCACATGATCTTTCCAACCATCCTGCGACCCATCTTGCAATCCATCTTGCAATCCATCTTGCAATCCATCTTGCAATCATTGTTACTCTCCTTGCTACTTTGTGCTTCAGCCATTGCTGTCGCAGGTAATGACTATAACTACACATTTATTCATACCGGCCTTGGTTACAACAATCAGAACCAGGGCGATCAGAATGTTGACGGAACCACCTGGTTTGTCAATGGTGCCTATAAAATCCCTTCTATTCCCCTCATCCTGAATGCAGGATACGCCTATAGCCGTGTTGATCAGGATGATATTGCCAGCAATATCGAGATTCATGGGCACTCTTATTTTGCCGGGGCCAGCATGTTATTGAAGCCCACAAAGAGATTCCATGTCATTCCATCGGTCACCAGTGGTCGACTCAGAAATGGCCTCTCTGCCGATGCGGATGAAGTAAAGGATAGGGTCACAGCCTACACAGCGTCGGTGAGTGCCCGTTATCATCTGGAGCGGGGCCTCTGGCTGAATACCGGCTACATGCAGCAATACTATGACCGGGATGAAGATGACAATATCGGCTTCTTCACTGCCGGAGCAGAATATCAAGTGGATAATCAGTGGGGATTTGGCCTGAACTATCGCGGCAACTCTGACCAATACACGACCCAGCTGTTTGTGAAACTCTTCTTCTGACTGATTACGGCCCTGCCCCGGGAGGCTGTCCAAGAATAGACTGCCCTGCTGCCATCCTTGCTACAGGTGTCTCGGACAGCCTCCCGGGTTGACCATCAAAAATCCCTCTGGTTACCCAAAGGGAGTGTGTGCTTTCGGATATCGGCAGATATCCACGAGGGTGTCCGGGAATAGACCTTCCTCCTGATTTATGCAATGGCAACAAGTTGGTCTTGGGCTGATCCTGTGTTATGAACTCGTGGATGCAGGATATACTTCAGGATTTGGGCTAACGCGGTAAGTGAATTTGAACAAAGGATAGAACCATTTAAATCTTTCCTTCGTGTCCTCACAAAAAGTATCCAATTGC
This sequence comes from Endozoicomonas sp. ONNA2, assembly GCF_024606365.1. GTDB lineage: Bacteria > Pseudomonadota > Gammaproteobacteria > Pseudomonadales > Endozoicomonadaceae > Endozoicomonas. The sequence goes on along the minus strand of NZ_JAHHPO010000121.1, from coordinate 84 downwards.
GCTTCGAAAGAATCATAGTTATTAACCTCTACCTGAATCCGTAAGGTTTTGATTGCACCGGAAGAATTTTACCAATTTAATATA
>NZ_JAHHPO010000120.1 GCF_024606365.1 Endozoicomonas sp. ONNA2 | reverse complement strand
ACATAAGTAGCTAACCATATGAAATCATATATTTCTGACTCCTTGTGCCGACACTGTGCTTCCAAAGACTGTTTCAATTTTATGCTTCCGGAAAATGGTTTTTAAACACCTGTAGCATCGTATGGTCAGTAATAGGAAACGTGACCGACACAAACCGCTCTCTAAAGTCATCCTCAGCCAAAAGACCAGCAAACAACCCCGCAACATCCGCTGCATCATTGGCGAAGATCCCACAGCCCCAAGCCCCAAGAATCAAATGTTTCACTCCATTGTTGGCCGCGACAGTCAGGATTTTTTTGGCACGATCATACATTGTTTGCTGAATGGCCTCCTCCGCTATGCCATTGCAAAAAGTCCTGTCCACTGCTGCAGCGGTGATAAAGGAGATCAGGTAAGGCGCGACCAAGTTGCCATGATCATCTTTAAATACCGGCACATCAGGCGAATAGAGAATCGTATCAGAGTAAAGCCCCCGATGGGTTGTGTGATGTGTGTTGTTAAAAATATACATTTGCTTTCCTGTGTCACTGTCCAGGGAAGCAATAAGTGCGGAGGCTCTTGCCAGGCTGTCTTCCTGTGTGTTGGTACCATCCCGAAACATGCCGCCGGGTGAAGTTGCTGAGGCAAAATTAAGGCAAGCCACGTGGTCTTTGCCATTCTCCACGGCAATCCGCCGACAGGCTGCCAAAGACGTTTCCTGCATAAACAGAATTTTGGTAAGGGGGTAAAAATAATCCAGGGAAGGTTGAAGGGGAATGGTTTTATTTGCGCTATAGAATAGAGTTTTGTCAATACACCGATCAACGGTCGTTTTAAGGTCTATCGTTGTGCCATTCAGGCTGAACCATTGGCGGTTCAATATCGTCACCGTGTCCAGTGCGACTTTTCTGAACTCTGCCCGCCGGGGGTCCTTACCGATTCGTTTAGCCGATGATGCCACTGTTCTGGTGCTAATGGATTTTCCTGAACGATCCGAAGGCCAATGTTTTACCGCCGATGACTTGCCAGACCTGACGTTTTGCTTGTAGGTTAGTGGCGCATTTACAGCAGATTGTCTGGCCACTGGCCCCATTGTGTTTGCCTTCATCGTGTACATGCCAAGCAAATATTATGGCCTATTTTTTCGACATGACAGATTTAATTAACAAAAATCCGGTATCTGATGCCCTTTGGGAAGCATTTCCTGAGTTAGCACTCCTTGAGAACTGTCTCAACACATCCGGGAATGCCTGTTTTTCACCCTCGAATGTGATCGGTTCATATTTCAGGCAGTTATCGTCTGCCCGACGGCAGGTCTACAAAAGACCGTATAGTAGCAAGGAATGAACACTCAAGCAGAGCGCTCTGCAAGGGTGGTCATCCGCCTGCGCGGCCCGGCCCGGCGATGCTTTACGACGGGTTTTGTAAAGATTTGAAAGTTTAATCACACAAATCATGCGATGAAAATGGTTGCTGCCATAATGTCTGACAAATAAAAATTCATCAGGAAGTATTCAATGTTCACACACGGGCTAAACACTCTTAAACGCGTATTACCTCTGGCAAACAGCCAATTTTCAGCAATGGCTGCCAAACCGTGTCGAAACAGGGCTGGTAATCAATTATTTTCCGGACGGGCTGTCCTGGGACCACTCATACACGAACTGCATGTCTCGGCTCGCTCTGGGCGGTGTGATTCTCCCGATGACAAACACAGGTCAGTGAAGGACGGGAGTTGTATTGGGGATAATATTCAAGATGACGACACCCGGGAATCAAACAACCTGTTACAGGACAGAAGAGTTGGTATGGGTGCGGAAAAAGCTTCTCACCTTGCCCGGGCCTGTGGGTCCGATGATACCGTATTGAAGTTATGGGATTCGCCACTGCAGATAGACGACCCGGACATATTGGCCCGCTTGCAATGTTTCTTGAGTCAAGAAAGTGTCCATATCGACCAGCCCGTCAATCAGGCCCAGCAAACCTTACTGCACCAGTTTACCAAAGCCAGCGGCCTTCATCATTGCAATGGCGGGCAGCGTTACCCGGTGGACCCGGTTTTAGTGGTGAAATTACTTTTGAACCGCGGGGCCTCGCTGGCTCCTGATCGCTTTGGAAACACGCCATTACACACGGCTTGTCAATCTTGTGCTGCCCCGGAGCTTATGGACATTTTGCTGAAAAAGGCCAGTGGCAGGCCAGAAATCCTTGACGCCGTTAACAGCGACGGTAAAACAGCCCTGTGTGAAACACTGAGTTTGACATCATGGCTTGGAAATGCGGTGCTTCTATTACGGGCTGGAGCAAGTATCGACGACGTTGGCAACCAGTTCAGCGACGGTCCGGTTGGATCATTGATTCACCATAAACGGCTCGACAGTGAAAGCATCAATTTGCTGACTCACTATGGGTTCGATATCAATCAACGCACCCAGGAAGGAAAACTCCCGTTCAATGAGTTTGTCAGGAACATGAACAGTTATGACTTCTATCGTGATTCCGATACCCTCCTCTACTTGATTAAATCAGGCTTGCCCCTGAACCGTCTTGATAATGCTGGCCAGTCATTGCTTTCCATATGTTTCAACGCTTTTGACGAAAATAGCGAAGAAAACAGCGGGTTTAATCGAAAACTGAACTTATGCAGTTTCGTCCTGAAAGCTGCTTACAAATACAATTTTCCCGGGAATATTGATGCACTGAAGGGCGCCTTTTCAGATACATTGATAGAAACACGTGCGAAGGATATTGGCAACCTGTTAACAGGCTATGCAGATGTATTCTATCTGATTGATGGCACCATTGACGTCATTGCCGACAACGTGAGTGAGCAAAACAAGCGGAAATTGGCAGAACTGTTGGCAAAAGCCGGGAAAGTGCATTGTGCGGGTATGAGTCTTCGCCCTTTCGTCTACCTGCCCCGTGAACCTTTTGCGCAATCATGCAAAGACTCATTTATGCACCAGATGGCAGTCAGGTACAATGCACCAATTTCCGATTTTGTCAGGGTTGGGCTAGAGCCAGAACCGGATCGTTTTTCAGCAATAAAAAGTGAAGGGTAGGCATCGGTCGTTGATGAGGCTAATAAAGCTGACCGAAAATAGCGTCAAGCCCAGTACTTCCAGCTGTCCGAGAATAGACTGCCCTCTTGCGATAGACATTAAGTAGCTAACCATATGAAATCATATATTTCTGACTCCTTGTGC
>NZ_JAHHPO010000119.1 GCF_024606365.1 Endozoicomonas sp. ONNA2 | reverse complement strand
AAATATGACCACGGCGTTTGGGCCACCAGTCGACGAACTCACCACTACTGCCACCATTTTGCCCAAAAGTGACCCACCCACTTTGCAGGTGAATCGCGACCACATTTTCGCCAACAACCAGGTACCTGTGCCGCTGGCGATAAAAGCGTCGGTGGTCAATCCCGCCTTCAACCTGAATACACCCACAGGTACAGAACTCTACGTCCAGATTTCAGGCCTGCCTTCATCGGCCTCCCTGGTGAATGGGCTATCAGAGCCGGTTGGCAGCAGCACCGGCATAACCGGCACAATAGCACTGACCACGGACCAATTGAGTGACTTATATTTGCTCAATACTGCAACGGGCACTTACCAACTCTCTGTACAGAGTGTCTCCGAAATTGATGACAGTGATCGGCAAACGAGCAATGTCGTTATTCTGTCCGTCAACGTTATTGAGGATAAACTCACCATTAATGGCACACCGGGCGACGACATTATTGTTGCCAATGGTACGGCACCACTGATCAACGGCAATGCCGGCGATGACCTGATCGCGGCCGGCCCCGGAACCAGTACGATTTACCCGGGACCTGGAAATAACGACGTCTGGGGCGGCAGTTACCAGTCATCCGAGCAGGATCATCAGGACACCTTTGCCTTTCAGCAAGGTGATACCGGCAATACGACCATCCATGACTATGAACCGGGGATTGACCATATCGACCTGAGCAAACTGCTCAACCTGCAAGCGGTCTGGGACAGTACAGCCCTGGCAGAGCAGGTTGTTATCTCTGAAAACGCTGGCAATACGCTATTATCGGTGGCTGGAGAAGTGATCACCCTGGAAGCCGTGCCCATGGACACACTATTGCAAGACAGCAGCCCCATGACACCCGCCGGGTATCTCAGTGCCCTGGTCAGTAATGGTAACCTGGTGATCTCCAATCAGTTTGGCCACGAGGGGAAGGATATCCTGCATGCTCCCACCACCGGTGAACTGATCGCTGATGGCATTGTCTATGGTTCCGGGG
>NZ_JAHHPO010000118.1 GCF_024606365.1 Endozoicomonas sp. ONNA2 | reverse complement strand
TTATTATAGTTGTTGATAAAATCTGTGGATAAGCAAATAAAAACTATTAATTTCAACAATTTGCATGATGAATAACACTGTTGACTTGCTGTCAGGAAGTTTTAGTTAACCTGTGATCAAGCTGTGGAAAAAAATGACCTTATCCACAGGGTGATTTTATCAAAGGGTTATTCCCATCTTGTTAATAGTTTGTCTACACAGGTATCCACAGAACGATAATTTTCAGGGGTTTTGCCGGAAAGCCACTGACTGTGCGGGGTGCGTAGTCATTGATGGCTTTCAGACCATTGAATTTATCCACAGGTGAAAAAGGGGTTGCGAATTGAGTGGAAGTAAGTAGAATCCGCAAATGATAATAATTCTTGTTTGCAGGATGCTATGAAAAAACTTCTCTTTATTACTTCTGCTATGGCAATCTCGTGTTCTTCTTTGCTGGCCCAGACTGCCGAAGAGGTCAATGTCTACTCTTATCGCCAACCTTTTCTGATTGAGCCCATGCTCAAAGACTTTGAACAGGAAACCGGCGTAAACGTTAACGTCGTGTTTGCCAAGAAAGGTCTGGAAGAGCGTATTGAGCGGGAAGGAAAGTTCAGCCCGGCAGATGTCGTACTGACTTCTGACATGATCAGTCTTTTTGATCTGGTTGATCGCCAACTGGTGCAACCCGTCAACAGTAAAACCATAAACGACAACATCCCTGCACACTTGAGGGACCCGGATAATCAGTGGTACTCATTGACCATGCGGGTTCGTAATATTTACAGCTCCAGGCGCAATGACAAGCCCGTCAATATCAACTACGAAGACCTGGCCAGCAGTGCGTTTAAAGGCAAGGTCTGTACCCGCAGTGGCAAGCACCCCTATAACATTGGTCTGGTCGCCTCCATGATTGCCCACAACGGTGAAGCACAAACCAAACAGTGGCTCAAAGGGGTAAAAGCCAATCTGGCCCGTCGTCCCCAGGGTAATGACCGGGCCCAGATAAAAGCGATCAAGGAGGGGGTTTGTGATGTCTCTCTGGGCAACAGCTATTACTACGGCAAAATGATGAAGAATGAGGATCAGAAAGCCTGGGCGGATGCGGTTTATCTCAACTTCCCCAATCAGAAGACGGTGGGTTCCCATGTCAACATCAGTGGCATGGTGATGGCAAAATATGCACCAAACAAGGATAACGCCCTCAAACTCATGGAGTACCTGGCCAGCGAAGAGGCTCAGTCCATTTATGCCCGGGACAATATGGAATATCCGGTCAACCCGAACGTTCCTGTGTCTGACACCGTGGCTGCATGGGGAAAGTTCAAGGCTGACCCACTGCCGGTTGCCGATATTGCAGCTAACCGTACCAAGGCTCAACGTCTTCTGGACGAAGTAAAATTTGATCTTTAAATCTTGTCATTAGTGCATGAATCACAACTTACCGATCTACTGGAGGGCTGGCAGCTGGCTGCTGGCCCTTTTACTTTTTGCACCTGTTGTCGCTCTGGTGCTGGAGGCGCTCGCCCCTGCGGGTGATTTATTTGACCATCTTTGGAATACCGTTCTAACCACCTACATCGTGAACAGTGTCCTTCTGATTCTTGGAATCCTGGGGCTTGGGGCTATTCTGGCGATCCCTGCCGCCTGGGTGATGGCCAATGCCCGAATTCCGGGCAGGGATCAGCTACAGTGGTTACTGGTATTACCTCTGGCCATGCCATCCTATGTTATTGCCTATATCTATACCGACCTGCTGGAATTTGCCGGGCCAGTGCAGCGTTTTCTGAGAGTGCTCACGGGTTGGACGTCAGCAGCAGACTATTTCTTTCCGGAAATACGCAGCCTTGGGGGTGCCATTATTGTGCTTGCCCTGGTGCTTTATCCCTATCTGTACCTGCTGGCAAGAACCGCTTTTCTTGAGCAATCGAAAAGCCAGGCTCTGGCCAGCCGACTGCTGGGTTGCTCATCTTTGCACAGTTTTTTTCGGGTAACCTTGCCCATGGCGCGTCCGGCCATCATTACCGGTCTGGCGCTGATGGCCATGGAAGCCCTGGCTGATTTTGCCACGGTAAGCTATTTTTCCGTGCCCACATTAACCACGGCGGTATACGACACTTGGCTTGGTTATGGCAGCTTGAATGCGGCAGCAAAAATCTCGGCCTTGATGTTGCTGGTGGTTATGCTGTTGATCAGCACAGAAAAATACAGCCGTCGTAGACAACAGCTCTACCAGAAAAATACCGGGCAGGAACAGCGGGAGTTGGTGGAACTTTGTGGCTGGTCAAAATGGCTGGCTATCGGTTGGTGCTGGCTGCTGGTGATCCTGGGTTTTGTGCTGCCATCACTGGTGCTGGTGGAGTACCTGATTGCCTGGTTCAATGATTCATGGAGCAGTGCGCTGTTTAAATACGGTGGTAACAGCCTGATGGTTTCCGGCTCCGCCGCCACTGTTGCCTGCTTTATTGCCCTGTTTCTTGGTGTTTATCAGCGGTTACAGTGCAGAGGTTTTTCCCGAATCCCGGCGCGTCTGGCCTCCACCGGATATGTCCTGCCGGGGACTGTTCTGGCCATTGGGGTACTGATTCCCCTGACGCTCTTGGACAATTTGCTCAACGAACTGCTGATTCATTGGCACCAGTCACCGGTAGGGCTTATTTTCAGCGGCTCTGTCATTACCCTGATTTTTGCCTATGTGGTGCGGTTCTCTGCCCTGGCTGTGGGCAGTGTTGAGTCCAGCCTGGGACGGATTTCCCCTTCGCTGGACATGGCCAGCAGAACTCTGGGGTGTACCCCGCGGGAAATGGTCAGGCGTGTTCACCTGCCCTTAATCCGTAAAGGCATGCTGGCAGGGCTGCTGCTGGTATTTATTGAGTGCATGAAAGAGCTGCCAGTCACACTGTTACTCAGACCCTTTAATTTTGAAACTCTGGCTACCCGGGTCTTCCAATACGTCTCTGATGAACAGTTGGAATATGCGGCACCTGCTGCATTGGTGCTGGTTCTGGCAGGATTGGTTCCCCTGATTATGCTTAATCACTCTCTGGAAAGGCAGGAACAGCAATGAGCGCCCTGAACATCAATAAACTTGCCTGCGCTTATGACCGCTCAACCAGAAAAAACAACGCCATTGCTGATAACCTGGTCCTGGCCGGATTAAACCTGGCCATAGAGGATGGTGAAATTGTCGGCCTTCTGGGTCCCAGTGGCTGTGGCAAGTCGACATTATTAAAAGCGATTGCCGGTTTGATTCAGCCGATATCCGGCACCATTGAACTCCATGGCAAGGAAGTCAGCTCGGCTGCCAGGGTCACACCGCCGGAGCAGCGGGGCATCGGCATGATCTTTCAGGATTATGCCCTGTTTCCCCACCTGACGGTGTTTGACAACATCAGTTTTGGCCTTAAAGGCACCTTCGGCCGAAACAAACCACAGGTCAGGCAACGGGTTCAGGATATGTTGCGGCTGGTGAACCTTTATGGTCTTCACCAGCGCTATCCACACGAACTGTCCGGAGGACAGCAACAGCGTGTGGCCATCGCCAGGGCATTGGCCAACGAACCTTCCATTGTGTTGCTGGATGAGCCGTTTTCCAATATCGACAGCCAGGTCCGTCAGCCTCTGGTCAGGGAAATACGGGATATCCTCAAGCAACAAAAAGTCGCCGGACTGTTGGTTACCCACAGCCGTGAAGAAGGTTTTGCTTTTGCCGATACCATTGCGGTCATGGGGCAGGGCAGAATCATGCAGCAGGGGACCGCCTTCGATATCTATCACCACCCTGACAATCGTTTTATTGCTGACTTTATGGGTGCCGGAAACGTTCTGCCTGCCACCATTGAAGATGAGTTTCATGTGAGCACCCCATTAGGCATTGTGGCATCCATGCGAGCGCTTCCCATGGAAAAAGCAGGGACAACTCTTGAATTATTTATCCGGCCACAGATGGTGGCAGTCGCTGCTGTGGGTAAATCGGAAGGCGCACTATCGGGCAGTTGTCCCCAGGCGACCATCACCCGACAGCAGTTTATTGGAAAAAGTATACGCAGCGAAATTCACCTGGGCTGTTATCAGGTGAGTTATCAGCTGGTGGCAGAGCATTTAAATCCGGTAGCCGCGAATGCTACCGTGCAACTGAACATTATTCCTCATGATCTGGTACTGTTTGCTGCACGTGGCCTGAACGCTCTTCCTGAATAAGGGAGTGGGTGTCAGGAATTGTTCCGGAACAACTTCATCATTTTATTCAGTCCGGGAAAATGTCGCCGCCCGCTGTCGGCAAAAGCACAAGTGGTTCCAGCTTTTCGGGAAGCGGGTAGCGTCTGTAGAAATG
>NZ_JAHHPO010000117.1 GCF_024606365.1 Endozoicomonas sp. ONNA2 | reverse complement strand
GCACCTTATTATTAAAAGGCTTATTAACATGCATTTGCTGCAGCCTGAAGTGATGGGTTGTGATGGAGTCCTTATCCAGGCAGCTGTTGATATAACCGGCCAGGGCTTTATCGGAAGGATCAAGCGCTGCGACTAACGCTTTTTTTTCAATGTCACCCATTTTATTCCCTTTTTGTAATAGGCTCATAATGGTGACTGATCTCAATTGCAAAGGCGATGGTTGAGGATCAGCCCAGACAAAATCGATCGCCCTGCTTTTAAACTTGATTGCCTTTATCCTTTCAATAAAAGAGAGGGCCGCTTTATATTGGCCTTTCCCGACCATCCTTGACAATAAGTCAAGGGCCAAAATATCGGCTCCGTCCATTTCCATCTGCAATTTGCACGAAAAGGCCAGGGCCTTTAAAGCCTCCAGTGGCCCGCCCATATCCTGGGCCACTGGCGTTTGCCCCCGGGGAAGTAGAGAAAGGTGGGGTTGGCCATTTTGCAACAGGGTTGTGGTGAGATTGGCACCTTCACTTAACACCGGGAACCGGGAGCTTTGCACCAGTTGGTTGAAACTTTGCCTTGGCAAACTGGGCATAAGACACAGTAACAATTGACCCTTGCCTGCAGCCATCAAAGAGGCCCGGTCTTGTTGGTCCCGAAAGTCAATCAGTGTGAAGCCTGTGGTTTTCGCGATTTTGTATAATGCTCTTTTGCCGTTAATATCATCATCACCAAAAGCGCTGACTGTGGTGGTCACCACCACCGGGAGTGCATCCGTTACCTGACCATGGTTTAATTTAATAGCACTAAGCCAATTGGTTAATATCGTTTGTTTACAATGTCGCAGGTCGGAATGATGCAAACCATAAACGACAGCTGTTTGTATTTTTCCGTTAGCGGATAAATCACACAGTTGGTTAATAGCCAAGATTAATGTTGCTGCATGGCTGTTAACAGATGCGGTTGATATTTCAGTTTCCTGTGGCTGCAGATCATCATCGGGGATAATGGCGTTTATTGGTAGATGTAAAGGGGAGACATTGCAATTTGGCATTTTAGTATTATGGTTAATTTTGTTAACCTTTTCTTCCGATGTATCGGCATCCGAATACATCGATTGTTTTTCAACGAAAAAACGATAGGGTGTCAAGTTAATAAAAGATTCTTGTGCAAACCCCAAGTGTTGATACATTATCTTGGGGCTGAGAAATGAAAGCGTAATGGTGGCATCGATTTTATTCTCTCTTCTAAAGTTACAGGTGGAAATGATAATCTTTGTGCCTTTTGAATATATTTCCTGAATGCCCGGTTCAAGCTTTGTTCCTGGCAGTAAGTAAGCCAGTTTGGATAAAGCTATACGTTGTTTCTTGATATATTTCACCCGTTCTTCACTGTTAAATTTTTGTCGTGTAACGAAATCACTGTCATCCGGGGGTGACAGTTGTACATGGATCGTTTTTACACCCAAAGAAACCAGGGTTTTAATCAGCCCGACAGATGCTGTGGCATCACCCATTGCCCAGAACTGACCTTTTTCATCGGTATTCTCTTGAATGGCACAACGGACATAAACCCCTATTTTCTGCAATCCGCTTAATAAGGCTTTAACCCGGGGCAAAATGGATGATGCTGTCTCGGGCAAGCTGATATCGAGCAGGTAAGATAAAGAATACAGATGCTTTCGTAAGGCTTGTGTTTCTGCCATGGTATTTTTGGCAGTTTTTTCTGCTTCACGCTGCCAGGTCTTTTGGAATAGTGTTTGATCGAAATTCTGCACCGGGCAAAAAGGGAGTTTCATTTTCTGCCGGGCAGCCCTGATCAGTTTTGCACAGGAACCATTTTCTTTACACTCAAATTCATCGGCATATTCCATTTTCGTCAACCGATCGATAAAGTATGGCTGCTCAAGCAAATATTTTAGAATTTTATCTTGGCCGCTATTTATAGCTAACAGAATTATAGAATCTACTGCCAGGAAATCAGGACGTTTCGAGGTGAAAGAATCTGGGTACGTTTGTACAAACCATTTTACGCAATCAAGCTGTCCATGCTGTACAGCATAGCGAACAAGAGAATAGGGTTGAAATAGAAAGGAATCAGATTTTATTCGGCTGAGAATAAATGCGACGCAATCTTTATGCCCATTCTTTATCGCAAAAGAAATAAGCGGGAAATCGCCATAATACATACACCTGATACTTTCATAATCAAGCATGGCCATTAAGCCGGTTATATTTCCGTATTGAGCAGCCAGGTGAACCGGTGTTGATCCTGATTTATCTTTTGCCAGCATTTCCTTTTCCAGTGTCGTATAGCTGCAGTTATCAAGGAGAAATGCCAGACAATTGTTTTGATTTCCTTTGGCTGCGATATGCAAAGGTCGTTCGTCGTTATCATTTGTTGCCTGCAACAAGTGCCTGGCGCCATTAAATAACAGTCGGCATAAGTCATCATGGCCATGAAGCACCGCCAGATGCAGGACTGAATTACCTTTTTCATCTTCAATGGTTAAAGAAAGGGGGTTATTGTTAATGCATTCTTTTACTTTATCGGTATCCCCCTGTTTTATCAGGTTTATCAGGACTTGTGTGGCTGAATGATCCAAATGGCATCGCTGACACTCTGACACCGCCTTCGAACGAACTTGAAGTTCCATTTCTAGCGGTTTATCAGATGGTGCCGGGCGTGATGTTTTATTATCGGATCCGGAGTAAGGGTGGCCGGGCACGGAGCGTACCTGACCCGGTTTTACCGATTTTTTGAAGGGTAAACTGGTCGATGGCGTGCTTTGGGCAAGTTGCAATGCCATGCCTCGGTCAGCAGGTATTCCTATGACTGCGCCTGTATGGTAATTAACCTTTACGGGTGTGGTTTTATCAATACTTACCGGATTTTGAAGACAGTCTGGTACCTGTGTTATCCCACCCATTGGCTGCATTGTTGTTTCCTTCAGATAGCTTTGCCTGTGTCAGTCACCGTGTTAAATAACAAATGACCTCACTAATTTGACAGATAATGCCTGGAAAAGTTCTCATTCCGAAAGCTTTTATGTGACAAGGCAGCTCTCAGGCAATGCTGAGTGGGAGTATCGTAACCGTAATCAGTTATCTGAGTACCTGGCGCCCAGAATCAATAATCTTTGGATTATTGGCCATTTAGGACCTACGGCCTGCATCAACGGGGATTGGCCGTCGGTGTTCCTGGCATTCAGTATCAGTTTAAAGTCGCGATGTTGCCCTAGTGCATTAAGGGCATCCAGATCACCCTTTTCTAGCGCATATTCCAGTGCATTTTTACCGGACCATGTCTGATCGATACTGGCACCAAGATCCACCAGTCTTCCGGTCATTTTCGGGTTATTACCGACCACCGACAGGATTAACGGCGTCGCGCCCGAGTCACTTGTGGCATTCAGGATCATTTTGAAATCAGGATGTTTCGCCAACTCCTCAAGTACTGCAATGCTGCCCTGCTCTGCGGCACGATGCAGGACATTCTTGCCCTCAAAAGTTTCAGAAATTCTGGCACCATTGAGCAAGGCTGTACGAACCAGCGAGGCATCCTGCTTTTCTGCTGCCAGTAACAGTGGTGGGCATTCAGACGACCAGGAACAACCCTCATTGACCCGGTCCTGATCCTGACACATGGCTTGCAGTCTGGCATCCATATCGGGTGATTCAGAGTCGGAAGTAGTGGACTCACACGGAAGATAACGATCGGGGTGGCTAACTGCGCGTACGGACCCTCCCTCAAGCCGTTCAAGGCCAAGTTCGGGAGGGCAATCTATGCGTGGATAGACATTTCCGCTTCTGGTACACAAACCGTAATATTCAGCAGGTCGTCCATAGACATTAAAGCCGCAAAAAGCCACTTGATTGTTATGGTCAGATTCGCTGCGGTTATTGTTGCTGCTGCCACCAACGTTATTGGTACTTCCTTGACAGCCATTCTGGCTGCCAGAACTGCTGCTAAAAGATCCGATGGTTTGCACGATTGGGCTCCTCTGTTTTAAGGATTGCTAAAAACTAGCAGAAATCTACTGTCTATCAAGCTGCTCCATGATCCAGCAGGAGCCTGGCAACCCTCTCGTGCCCATTCTCCTTGGCTACCATGTAGGCTGTGCGACTTTGGCAGCTTGCATCATGACTTTTTTCGACAGGGTTGGGGTCTGCGCCGGCCTCAAGGAGTGTTTGGACTATTGATGTCTCACCTTCGCAGCTGGCAGACCACAGTGCTGTACAGCCTTTGTATTCTCCGCCACTCAGGGCGGCATTGAGGTTGGCTTTTTTATCTATGAGAAGTTTGACAAACTCCTCATTGCCAAAGCAAGCAGCAAGCATCAAGGCTGTGACACCCTCACAATCACCGGCACTTATGACAGCATTAACATCAGCCCCATGCTCTACCAGAATTTTTCCGACATTGGTATGTCCTTCCTTGGCGGCCATCATCAGGGAGGTACGGCCATCGTTTTCGCCCCCATATTCGGCTTCATTGGCGTTTGATCCTTTCTCCAACAGATATTTAACGATGTCGACGTGGCCTTCCTGGGCAGCCATCATCAGGGGTGTAAAGCCGTTAACTTCATCATTGCTCAAGTTTTCATCAACCTTTGCCCCATTGTCCACCAGACATTGAACAGTTTCGATGTCTCCCATGTTGATAGCATAAAATAGGGGTGGTTCAGTTCGTATCTCACCGGAATCACTCCTTATCGCATTAACATCGGCCCCCCGCTGTACCAGAAGATCAACGATTTTCTTGTGTTCCTTACCATTTTTAAGCGCGATTATCAGGGGTGTGGTGTCACTTGATTCCGGCGAGTCTTGAAAGCGGGCATTGATATCTGCCTCTAACTTCAACAGGAGTTTGACGATAGCGAGCTGATTAAAATCGACAGCAGCGTGTAGCAAGGTAACCTCGTGGCCATGCTCAGGATCATTGAAGTATTTCCGCACGGCCTCAGGGTCGTTAGTCAGTATTGTTTCAAGGTCTTTTGTATTACCTGTACAAGCAGCCTCCAGAGCCGGGTTTCGGCAGTAGCGGTCAGCATCATCGCAACCACCGAGATATATTTTGAGGGGAAGAGGATTTTTGTTGCATACAACACAAACCCTTTCGTCAAGTTTCAAGCTATCAAAGTATTCGAAGATGTTTCTCTGTTCAAAGATATGCCCGCACATGGTTTCCATCAAACAGGGGCGGGGAACGGACTTGATATAGTTAATAGTGACAAGATTGTCAACGGGTTTATTGACGGTGGCAGGTGGAGTAAACGAAGATACATTATTCATACTAAATCCTTGGGGCCTGTTGAGAATTAATTAATTGCTGAGTTCATGTTTGAGGCATTTTTCCAGAGGTCATTTAAAGCCAAATGGAATCGAATATTTCTGGCTACCTGGGCCAATACTTTGCCGTGAAAAATATTTTGCTTAACCCTTTTTCATCCCTTGGGGTGGCACAAACTATTTTCACGCGCCATGGGCATTTGTGTGGCACAACGAAGGGAGCATAGCCAAAGCTATGTGACCGGAGTTGTAACGCCGCACGACTGTCTGGATG
>NZ_JAHHPO010000116.1 GCF_024606365.1 Endozoicomonas sp. ONNA2 | reverse complement strand
CTACGGGGACGCCCAGTCGGGCGCTATTCTCGGACAGCCTCCCTGGCTTTCTGCTACTAATTTGGCACCGAGGTATTCATTTTCAAGTATTATACAATTCATTCATAAATTCTCGTGTGAACAAACCTTTTTCATAACATTCGAGAATAAATGGTGTCAGTGGTTTCTCGTTGTTGTGATATTGTTCGGAAAGATCCAGAAAACATTCGCAGTTTTGAAATGCAGTCATACCAATTTGTTGTACTGGCGAGGTCAGGATTTTTTTACACTTATCGAAGAGATCTTCACATTCTAATTTGTACAAAAGTTTATATTTAAGTTGAAGAAATTCCTCTTTTGATCTTTGGGTATAAAAGCCTGCCCCCGTCTCGGTCACTTTATAATGGTCATGTTGCCATTGGTCCCAGTCCCAACCAGCAGGGTCAGTATGTTTTGGTGAAGTGGCTATGGCTGGCCTGACTTGTGTTGCTGGCGATTGGTTAAGACTGACAGAAAAATCAACCAGTGGTTTAAAATCTTGCGGAGGATATGGCTCATCGCAGACGTTCTCCACCGGTTCTTTTAAAACAGGATTGTCAATGCCACTGGTAACGGTGGTTGAAACCTGGTTAAACCTTCCCTCTCCTCCCTCCTCTTTTATCTCTTCCATGACAGTATCATAAGAGGGGGGGCATCGGTCCATTGTTCTAAATAAACCCTGTCATAATTATATGGTGAAAACATAAAAAGACCTTTTAGCTGATGTGGCTTTGCTGGTGTGGCGTAGATTCTGCCATGAGTGGATAATCGACTTACTACTACTTAGTCTATTTGAAAAGCCAATAGTTCCCCAGTTAACCACAATTGGTGAACGCAGGGTTGGCATGCCACCGGTGTTCTTCCGGGCGTCGTCAAGTTTGAGTGCGATCCGGTGAAATTTTTCTTCATTCCAAGAACCATCTGTTCTTTATCCTGTCTAAAACTATTTTTAAGCAGTAAGCAGTAAGCTTTTCTATTTTAAGCGAGCTTGCTCATATCTTTTTTCTCATGGCTGCTACCCAAGGAACAAACTGTGGAGAGGCTGAACTATAACCAACGCGTGGACAGTTTCCTCAACGCCCACGGTGATTCCACCAACACCATTGACGAAGCGTATTTTTTTGCAGGCAGGAAAGTCAGGATCGATCCTGATGTCGTTCGGTCAATGTGCCTGGCAGACCAGCACTGGTCTTTCTCCAGGCAGGCCAAAACAGTGTTGGACGTTGCCATTAACAGCAACTTTTCTCCGGCGCTTTCTGATAAATCGGGCATACAGCAGTTTAACAAGTGGTTCTGGGGGAGTACTTGTCCGTTTGAAAGTTTGCAACCACCACCACACTTTTGCACTTGCAGGAGAGTGCATCAATATTTTCCGAAACAGAAGGTTGGGGGCATCCTGACTGAAAACGAGCGCAGGGTTGTGGTCTGCGGTTCCCCGGATGCGCCTGGCAACCTGAATCCCGAGGCACTGCTGGCGCTGGGTGCATGTCGCCTGATTGAGTCGGAACGGTTGCTCAAGATGCATGAGCAGCAACTGAAAAAGGTATCTGCCGAGACTGCATCCCTATATATGGCAAAGGCCAGCGACAAACGTAAACAAGCCTATAAGCAGTGGCTGGCCGCCAGCCTGTTGGATGCCAGGCTAACCCGGAATCAGTTGAGATCCTGGCTGATCCAGTATGCAGTAAACAACGGCATAATCAGGCAAGCCGGTGATGTAGAAAAAATAAAACAATTTCGCTCTGGTCGGCAGGACCGGCTGTCGGACCTGTGGTTCAAATTACTCATTGACAGTGGCCTTTATCCTGACACCGAACCTCTGGCATCCCCCATTGCCTTAACCCAACGGCTGGCGGACATAGCCAGTCAATTCATAGAAAAAAATACCCATTACCCTTTTACAGCCTATGATTCACCGGTTTTACTGTTTTCCAGGTATGAATTTCTGATTGGATTCATGTTTGATGATGAGTCCGGTTATCTTCCTGAGCCAGATAATGCGTACGAAATCCTGTACAGGGCATTATATATCGCCATTTTTCATGACGAGGTTCGCATTAGTCATGATTTAACCGCCAAAACTCTGGCCTCGTCCGAGGGTTTATTGGCTCGGTCAACCCCGGCCGGTAAATCAAACCTCAGAGCCAGCGTCAAGTGGTTCCGGGACGACGCGATGACTATTCCAGCCACTCAGGCAGTATGCGTCAGACACAAAAAAGCGGGGCAGGCTGCTTCCTCTGCTACCTGGGCCAGGGGCCAGAAACCATTTCCGAAACCTGAGAATCTGTTGACGGCATTCGCCTATATCTTCAACGTCATGACCTACCATCAAACCAATAACAAGACTCGCATTTACAACATGCCCCGGCATCGCCAGAGAATAATGGATGCTTTTCAAGTGTTCAGCCAGGCCGTGAGCAGCGAACCACCCTTGGCCGATAATCTCCATGGTTACGCCTGTTTCCTGATTGGCTGGCTCCATGAGCAGAAACTGATCAATTATCCATCCCCTGAGAAAGCGGCAACATGGTATGAACAAGCCGCCAGCCGGGGAAAATTCATTCCACTCAACCTCAAGGCCGGTGACCTGTTTGTAAAAATGGGCGATTACCACAATGCCTGTCGATGCTATGAGCAGATGCAGCAACAACTGCAAACACTGGTGGATTCTCCTGGCGAGGACCCGGCAATGGCTGAGGGCGGGTATCTGAGCCCGGCATTCCGAACTTTTTTAACGTCAAAAATTGAATATGCCCGAATCAAGGCAAAAGATACGTGCTACCTGCGCGGCCTGACACCGGCGGAGATTCAGCGATACATCAATGGCGATAACCGCCGGGAAACACCAACCCATCAACAGACAAACTCCCTGACCGCTAACCGGAGCCGCCAACCTGTTTGCAGCCAACCGCCGTGCCAGCCCGAAAGCACCGGCGATGGGTCATTTCCGAATAAGGGCCTGGACAGCGCTACCGGCAACGATACCGACAATACCTTACCGACACCCGCCACCGAACACCCCGGCTGCAGTGAGCGAACCAGACAACCGGTGATCGAACAGAACATGCCCCAACCAACGCCCGGCATAATCGCCAACCCTGTTGCTAAAAAACAGCGAAGGGCTGAGTTGTCCTGTCTTGTCAGGAATCGACTGACAAGCCAATGGGATGGCTCAGTACACAGCCTGTTAAAGCGGTTTTTCAACAGGAAAGAACAGTTGGCTCACACCCCTGAAGAGCAGATTGCCTGGTTAACCCCAAAGCTGGACAAAATCCGCAAAAAGCACGGCAGTGAAGTCTTGATGGA
>NZ_JAHHPO010000115.1 GCF_024606365.1 Endozoicomonas sp. ONNA2 | reverse complement strand
TATTAAATTGGTAAAATTCTTCCGGTGCAATCAAAACCTTACGGATTCAGGTGTTGAGTAAAGGACCAGACTGTGGAGAGACTGAATAACAACCCATTTGTGAACAGTGTCCTCAAGGATCTTGGCGATACCATAGACACGCTCACCGGGGAGAATTTTTTTTCTGGTCGTAAGGTCAGTATTAATCATGATGTCGTTCGCTCAATCTGCATAGGTGATCATCACTTATCGTTCACCGAGCAGGTCAAGGCACTGTTTGCTGTGGCTATTAACAGCAACTTCTCTCCAGTGCTTGATGATAAATATGCCATGAAAAATTTTACCTGTTGGTTCTGGGGCCAATATTGTCCGTTTGAGGATGTGAAACCACCCTACACCTGTGCTTGCAACCGTGTACATCAAATAATTCCGAAACAGAGGGTCGGAGGCATCCTGACTGAAAACGAGCGCAGGATTGTTAAAGACGGGCCACCGGATGCATCCGGCAATCTGAATCCCGGTGCCCTGTTAGCAGTGGGCGCATGCCGTCTGATAGAGTCAGAAAGGTTATTGAAGATGCATGAGCAGCAACGGCAAAAGGCACCTGCCAAGACAGCATCCATATCTCTGGACACGGCCAGCAGCATATTTCTGGACAAGGCCAGCAGCAAACGCAAGGAAGCGTTTGAGCACCTGGCATTAGCAAACCGGGTGGATGCCGGGCAAACCGCGAAACAGCTACGCTCCTGGCTTATTCAGAGCGCACTCAATAGCGGCACAATCAGCCGCGCCAGTGATGTCGAGAAAATCAGGCAATTTCGTTCTGGCCAGCAGATACGGCTGTCGGATCAGTGGTTTAAACTACTCATTGACAGTGGCCTGTATCCCAACACCGAACCTCTGGCCTCCCCCATGGCCATAACGCAACGGCTGGCTAACATAGCCAGCCAATTCATAAAGATAAATTATTTTTACCCCTACTCATCCCTTGATTCCCCGGTTTTAGTGTTTTCCAGGCATGAATTCCTGATTAATGCCTTGCGTAGTGAGTCCGTTCATCTTCCCGAGCCTGCCGATGAATACGAAGTGCTGTGCAGGGCATTACATATGGCCATTTTTTGTGACAAGGCCCGCATAAGCCACCAGCTAACCGAAATAACTGGGGGATTGTCACAAAATCCAATGGGCAACCGGTCAACCCCAACCCGTAAATTTACCAGTACAGTCACTCAAAGAGCCGACGGTGTCTGGTTCAAGGGCACAGAATTGAACACGCCAGTCAGTAAGTCAGTTTTTGTCAGCAGCAAAAAAGCGGGGCAGACTGCTTCTTCTGCTACCTGGATGAAGAACGAGAAACCGTTTCCGAAACCTGAGAATCTGGTGACGGCATTCGCCAATATTTTCAACGCCATGACCTACCAGGCCCCCAATGACAAGACCCGCATATACAACATGCCCCGCCATCGCGACAGGATGAAGCATGCATTTCAGCTCCTGAACCGGGCCGTGAACAGCGAACGACACCTGACTGATACTCTCCATGCTTATGCAAGCTTCCTGATAGCCTGGCTCCATGAGCAAAAATTGATCGACTGTTCATCCCCTGAGAAAGCAGCGACATGGTATGAACAAGCCACTCGCCGGGGGAAATTCATTCCCTTAAACCTCAAGGCCGGAGACCTGTTCGCAGAAATAGGCGACTACCGCAATGCCTGTCGATGCTATGAACAGATGCATCAACAACTGCAAACACTGATGGATGCCCCTGACGAGGACCCGACAACGGCTGACAGCGGGTATCTCAGCCCGTCATTCCGGACTTTTCTAACGTCAAAAATTGAATATGCCCGAATCAAGGCCAAAGATACGCGCTATCTGTGCGGCCTGACACCGGAGGAAATTCAGCGATACATCAATGGCGATATAGACATCAATGGCGATATAGACATCAATGGCGATATAGATAGCAGCCGCGCAACACCTGTTCATCAACAGACAAATTCCCTGATTAATAACCCGAGCCGTGAACCTGCCTGCAGTGAACCTGCGTACCAGTCCAAATACTCACCAGACAAGGATGACCTGGTTCAGGATATGGGCCCGGATAGCGCTACCGGCAACGATGCTGACAACACCTTATCGACACCCGCCACCGAACACCCCGGCTGCAGTGAGCGAACCAGACAGCCAGTGATCGAACAGAACATGCCCCAACCAGCGCCCGGCATAACCGCCAACCCTGCTGCCACAAAACAGCGAAGGGCTGAGTTGTCCTGTCTGGTCAGGAATCGACTGACAAGCCAATGGGATTGCTCAGTACACAGCCTGTTAAAGCAGTTTTTCAACAGGAAAGAACAGTTGGCTTACACCCCTGAAGAGCAGATTGCCTGGCTAACCCCAAAGCTGGACAAAATCCGCAAAAAGCACGGCAGTGAAGTCTTGATGGA